>NZ_JAQOSR010000210.1:0-13025 GCF_046718885.1 Bradyrhizobium sp. UFLA01-814
GTGCTGAATCGAGGGGCCTTCCAATTGCGTCAGAAAGCCGATGGATCTGCGCCCGGGCCGGACAGCAAATCTATTGACTTGAGGCAGATTCATCTCGTACCGGCTCATCCAAAGCCGATCCAAACCAATTTGCTCAATCGTGAGCTCGAGCTTGCCACGCTTCGTCGGAAATACGTTGAGCTCCATTCCTTGAACGGCACTCGGGCAAAGCAGCGGATCTTCGATCCTCATCCTTCTAACCCAAACCACTTCGGATACCCCCGCAACATCTGGATGTCTGAGAGAGATCGCTCGAAAGTAACGTCGTCATCAAAAAGGTAAGTTGAAGTTCGATATCGCATACAACCTCGGATTAATAGAGCTATTATTTCGAAACCGAAAGGACAAACCTCGTCGTACGTTGGCGCCCCCAGTTACCGGTAAGTCTCGGGCTATCGCGGGAAATGATGAATGGTCAGAGCGCTCAGGCGCTTGAATTTTGAAGCGGGTCGTTGGCTACGGACTTCGGCTTGGTTTGTGATGGCTGAGATCATGCAGCGACAAGCGGGTCTCGCGGACCAGATCAACCAGCGAAAGCGTGAAGAAGCTCAGCGCAATAACAAAGAGCAAAGCAACCCCGTATTCATGCTGAAACTGGAAGAAGGCGGAGACGAACGCCAGGATCACCAGGAGCGACGTGACAATCGCGCTGATCGTCGAAAGAACAATCGCCTTGTTCAAAAGCACGGCCCGGCGCCTAAGGTGCGACACATCGGGGTGTGCTCGGGAAATATCGTCGTCGATTGTAGCGTGCAGCGCCTGTAGCCTGTCGATGATGCGGTTCATCCGTCCGATCAGGACCGAAACGAAGGCTGCAACTGCGCCAAGGAGAAATGCTGGCGCCGTCACCTGCGAAATGACCTGCGACAGGTGAGCGGCAGTCGGTGTGTCGATCAGCATCTGGATACTTTTCTCCGCTAACCGGGTACGCGCGCACCGAATCTCAGGCGCAGTAGGACGAGACGCCCGGATTGAAAACCGGCTGGCGCGCGCTTTCAAGGACCGGCTATGCAATTTCGCCAGAGTAACCGCTGGCTGATCGCAAGTTCTTGTCCAACCTCGTCATTCCCGACTACTCCAGGCACACGCGCACGTGCGAAAAGTGGCTCGACCATGGGACTCTCACCCCGTCATCAGCCTTCGAGGTCGATTTTTCGCTCACGGCGGGTTCGGCCTGCCGATTTTGCATAGTCTCATCGGCTGCGCGCATGCTCATCTACGAAAAGCAGAAGGCGGTTCAGGACTAGCGCCTGCCCGCGATCAATGAGGTTTTGCGAGATGGTCAGGAAGCGAATGCGCGCACAGGTTCTGGCTGTCCTCTGCGCCTTCGGGGCATGGTCTGGCTCTGTGTCTTCCGCGGGCGCCCAACAGGCATCTTGGACCCAGATCGGCATGCTGGCATGCAAGGTCGACCCTAGCGTCGGGTTTGTTATATTTGGCCATCAATCGATGTCATGTCGCTTTACTCAAAACCCGCCGTTCCCGATTCAACTCTATGAAGGCGCGCTCAACACCGTCGGAATCGATATCGGCGTTTCGGCCGGAGGCGCACTCGCTTGGGCAGTTCTTGCGCCGACGGCGGGCCCTCCGGTCGGCGCTCTCGCCGGCGAATATGTCGGGGCGTCAGGTGATATCGGCCTTGGCCTCGGCGCCGGCGTCAATGTCCTTGTCGGTGGCTCGGGGCGGTCATTTGCGTTGCAGCCCGTTTCGGTAGAGGGATCGATTGCCATCAATGTCACCGTCGGCCTTTCCGGCCTCCAGCTGCGTCCGATCTATTGAAGCTCCGCGCCTGTTGGCGTGACATGATGGGACGTGGCTCAAGTTCGTGGTGCAGAAAGCGTATGGCGGGAGCGAGCGCGCAGAGACAGGCGAGCCAACAGGGAAAACAAAATCGGACGACCCGGTGCCAACTGACCTGTCGAAAACTTGGTATGTTTCGTTTGAGGTGCCGAAGAAGGTGCGCAAAGCATCGGCGCAACGACGTCCGAGAAAAAGTGAGAGCTTTCCGACCGAGTTCGATGCCCAGAGGTTTGCGCGCGAGAAATTCGAGCAAGGATACATCGTGACCGCAGGCACCATCAATCCCTGCACACCGCGACGGGCAATACCTTCGGCGCTCATTCACCATTGGTTTGCGGAAATGTCCGAGCCGCCATTTGTCGAGCTGGCCTCATTCGAGGAGACCAAAGAGGCAGATCTGCCGTAGGAGCCGCCGCCATGCGGCGGCCTATGCACTGCCAGATTTTGCGTATACCGGTCCTGCGTGTTGTCGATATCGTTCCACCAAGCCCGAGGAATGCGTCTTGCAGGCGACTGCGAAAGTCGAGCGCGCTGGGCGCGCGCCATTGCATTCTTTTCCTTGGGATAGTCCCCGCCGTTTGATTTTCTCCTCCAGCAGAATTGCCCGTGCCGGCGACGATGATCCGCCGAAGGCGCCGCTGTACTTCGCGCGCGATTGGCCTGCCGGTGACCATGATGGCGTTCGGCAAATTTGAACAACGACGCGAGCGCCCGGTCGCCGCTCAACATCACCGAATGTCATAATTTGCATATTCGGCAACCCGCGCGCCCAGCACCAAGAGGTCATTCGCGAAGGTGCGCCTGCGGTCAACATCGGTGGCGCGATGTTCGGCTGCGGCAACTTCGCCACAGGCGGGAAAATTGAAGGCAGGCGTCAGATTCTGCATAGCGGGTTGCGCGCGCTAGATGCGATTTGATGCCAGCACTAATTTTTTCAATCACAGGTGGGCAATGAACAAGATTGGTAAGTTTGCAATTGCGATCGTGGCTTCGGGGATCATAGGCGGCTATGCGGCTGCGGCGGATTTGCCAGCGGCGCCCGCCTACAAAGCGCAGGCTCCGGCTGTCGCCGTCTATAATTGGACGGGGTTCTATGTCGGCGGCAACGCCGGGTATGGCTGGGGTAACCAGGACCCGCTGGTGCTGTTCTCCAACAGATTCGATCGTGCCGGTTTCGACATCAGCGGCGGTATGATCGGCGGCACACTGGGCGCGCAGATTCAGCAAGGATATGTTGTGCTCGGGCTCGAAGGTGACATTGACTGGGCCAACATCAGCGGCTCGTCTGTAGTGACACCCAGGATTTTCGGCCTCGGGCAGGGCGTCACGCTGAATACCTCGTCGAGCATTAGCGCGCTTGCAACGGCGAGGGCGCGGGTCGGCGTCGCCATGAACAACGTCTTGCTCTACGTTACCGGCGGCGGAGCCTTCGTCAAATCGAGCGCCAATGCATCGACCATTGCCGGCATACCTTGCGGCACGCTTGGCGTCCTGCCGTGCTCGGGCTCGTCCTGGCGGCCGGGCATCTCGGCCGGTCTGGGCTTCGAATATGGCTTCACGCCGAACTGGTCTCTGAAGGCCGAGTATCTCTACACGAAAGTCGTCGGCACCGGAGTGAGCGCGGATGACCTGAATATCGTGCGCGCCGGTGTCAACTATCGGTTCTGAGCAGAATCGCATCGATGATCACATTTGCTCTTGTTCGGCGCATCTTCGTGCCCGGCGTGGCTCTCTGCGCCGCCATCCTCGCGGGTGGCGCTTACGCGCAGGGGGATGATGCCGTGCCGATCCTGAAAAAAATGTCCGCCTATATCGGTGGTCAGTCGACCATCCAGGCAACTTTCGATTCTGATATCGAAGTCGTCACGGACGATCTGCAAAAGGTTCAGTTTGCGAGTTCGGGCCAGGTGATGCTTAGCCGTCCCGACAAGCTGCGTGTCAGCCGGACGGGAGGCTACGCGGACGTCGAGTTGGTCTTCGACGGAAAGAAGGTGACGGTTTTCGGAAAAAATATTGGCGCCTATGCTCAGGCGGATTTTTCCGGCAACGTGGACCAGCTGATCGACAAGATGCGTTCCGAGTTTGGCGTCGAGGCCCGGGGGCTGACTTGCTGCTGTCGCGGTCATTCGACGATCTGATGACGGGCGTATATGATGCCAAACATGTCGGCCGCGGCGTGATCGACGGGGTCGAGTGCGAGCATCTCGCCTTCCGCTCGTCCGACACGGATTGGCAGATATGGATCGAGGCTGGGACCAATCCAATTCCTCGCAAGTTCGTCATCACCAGCAAGACGGTGACCGGAGCGCCTCAATACTCCCTCAGGATCAAGGACTGGAAGACGAACAGTCAGCCGCCGGCCGACGTCTTCGCCTTCAAGCTTGCGGCTGAAGCGAAGCAGGTGGCTTTCGGCTCGCTTTTGAACATCGATGAAGTCCCGCCGGGATCGCCTCAGGGAGGAAAGAAATGATATCGTCCATCATCAGGTCGCTGCAACTTGCAGGCGTAGTGGCCGCTGTGATTGCCGGCCTGTTCGCGAGCGATAAGGCGTTCGTTGACCCCGGCTCCTTTGTTACCCAGGCTCATGCGATCATCGGCCGGCCCTTGACGCCCCTGAGCTACGCCGGCGTTGCGAGACGGACGACGGCGCGAGCGGTGACGGCAGGCGCCGTCGCTGCAGGAGCCGCAGCCGTGGCCGCGCCGGTTGTTGTTGCACCCGCATGCGTCCAGGCGGTCGATGCCCATGGCCGGATTTATATGCGCTGCCCCTAATCCAGGGATCTGCGCGGTGCATTGCTTCAACCAACCGATGGCGTTGCACCGATCTCGATCGCGTATCCGAGCCTACGGTTTCGGCTCGGATTTCGGTCGAGCCGACGGCGTTTCGCAATTCGATCGCCGGAAATCTCTCCACCTCTGATTCATTTACAAACGGAGTCCCAATGCGTTTGAGATTGTTGCTTTCCGCCACGCTGCTCGTTACCGCCATGACGTCAGCCAAGGCCCAGGTGCCGCTGTCGTCGTACGTCGATGCGAACGGATTCATCGACGTCCAGACGCTGACCTGCGCGCAACTCGCAGGGACGTACCAGGAAGACGCCGATGCACTGACGGCCTGGTACAGCGGCTGGTACAACGGCCTTGCCAAGAAGCATTTCCTCGACCTGCGTAAGGGCAAGATCGCGGAGCACGAGGTGATCGTCTACTGCAAGGCCAATCCCGAAAAACGCATCATCGATGCCATTGCTGTGGTGTTCAAGGCGGAGCGGGAGCTGATGGGCATTCAGATGAAGTAGATTGTCTGCGAGCGGGTCGGTCATCTGCGCACCTGATCCGCTCGCGCAGTTTTGCCGAAGCAGCATAGCTCCTCCTATCGTTTTCGCTTGATCTGCCCGCTCTGACGGGCGGGGTATTTCAGAATTGAGTGATTTCGGGGAATACACCGACGCCATTCGGGGCGCGAGGGTGACATTTCTAAAGTCCGCTCCGTCATCCCATCGTTGGGGCGTGAAGTATCTCGCATTGCATCGCGCGATCCTCCAGTTCGGCGCCGACGGCGGCCCCGGGATCGTCCATGGCGTCACCGACCCGAATTTTGCGACACTGATCATCCAGACGTCCAATTTTGACGATCGCGTCCTGCTGGATGGCGCGCGGTGCCAGGCGTCGGACCTGGTCATTTTGCCACCGGATTGTCATTTCACCTTTGTTCGTTCCGGTCATGTCGAATGGGTCGCTTGGTCGTTACCGCGGGAAGAGAGTATCGCAACGAAGATCCTCCCCGCCGCCACAAGCCAGGATCCACCAAAGACCGCCAAGCATCTCGTCCGGCTGCCAGAGCCGATCGCATCGAGACTGATCGAAGCAGCGAGGCACGCTCTGCGCTCCTTTTCCGAGCCTGCTCCCGCCGACCGGCCTGTGATCGCCTGGCAGACGGAGCTCGCCTTGATGGATGAACTCGCTTACGTCTGGGACAATCGCGTGAGCGAAGCACTCCTGCCCAACAAGTACACCGTCACATCCGAGCGTATCGTTCTGGAGGCCCTCGAGTTCGTGGGGAAAAATCCGGAAAGCATCATCCATATCAAGGATATCGTAAAAGCTACCAAGGTGGAGTACCGAACCTTGCTGCGCGCTTTCGAGCGCTATCTCGGCTTCTCGCCAAAGCACTATCTGAAGCTGCGGCAGTTAAATCTGGTTTATCACGCGATCCGTCACGTGGGTTCGGCCGCCAAGCTAGTCGATATCCTGGCAGCTCATGGCGTCACCGAGTTCGGCAGGTTTGCCGGCCGCTACCGGTGGCTGTTCGGCGAGTTGCCATCCGAGGCACATCGCCGGTCTGGCGCATCGAGGCCTGGCAAATCGCTGTGAATTTGGAGTGATGTTTTGGTGCAACACCACAGTGAATTGGTCTGCTGTGACAGTTTCTGCATACCAACTGAGCCAACGTCGATGGCACATGGCTCATGTGTTCTCCACCTTGGATGAGGCTCACAGGCTATGAAAAAAATTTGGTTACTTACCGCGGCGGCGGTGATGTCCGTTGCGCTTACAGGTATTGCAAGGGCAGCGGACCTTCCGCAGCGGCCGGTCTACAAGGCGGCTCCGATCCCGGCGCCGATGATGTATAACTGGTCCGGCTTCTATCTCGGCGCGAACGCCGGATATGGCTGGAGCAACCAGTGTGTCGATCTCACCGCCATCAACGGAATTGGTGGCATCTTCGCGGAAGGTTGCAATAGCAAAGGCGGCGGCATCGTCGGTGGCCAGCTTGGCTATCGCTGGCAGGCCGGACAATTGGTGTACGGTCTGGAAGCGCAAGGCGACTGGGCCAACATCCGCAACACGCGCGTCAGTGCGCAGGATCCGGCTCGCACGTACAAGTCGACGCTCGCCGGCTTGGGCCTCTTCACGGCGCAAATTGGCTACGCGGTCAACGAGGCCTTGTTCTACGTCAAGGGCGGCGGCGCGGTTGGTAGCCAGGACTTTGCCGTCCTCGACAGCGTGACCGGCACGGGCCTCGCTTTTGCGAAGCGGACCCGCTGGGGTGGCGTCGTGGGTGTCGGCTTCGAGTACGGCTTCTCTCCGAATTGGACGGCCGGCATCGAGTACGACTATTTGTGGCGGGTGAACGAGAGCAACACTTTCCTAACTCCGTCATTGGGGCCTATCGCGTCGATCACCACCAACACCAAGACGGACGCGAATCTGCTCGCGGTTCGCCTCAACTACAAGTTTGGTGGTTACTAGTGAAGACAGGAGGCCGGCTGATTCAGCTGGCCTCCATTCCTTCCCATCATGCCTGGGCCCGGACGGTCCCTGACTTTGGAGTTGAACCATGCTGTCGAATACGATGCGTGCGGTCGCTTTTCTCGGTGCTCTGACGGTCACAAACCTGGCCTTGGCGCAGGACCCGGCGCCCCATGCGCCGCTTAAGACGATCGGGGCCACCAAACCCCAGGTCGTTCCGTCGCTGATAGTCCTCAACTCCAGGGGCGCGAACATGCAGCCCGGCAGGCTGGTTCTCACCGGCGTCGCGTCAAATGCGATCATATTTGCAGATCGGCCGGTTCGCTCGGCCGGCCATGATCTGACCAGTCATATCGTCGAGGATTGGGGAGCCGGCAGCGACAATTTCGCAAAGGATCCACCTAACGCCACGGTGTCCGTATTTCAGAAGGATGGCAGCAGCGTGCGGGATGCCGTTGTGACCTTGAAAAATCCCAAGCTCGAAGGCGATAACCTTGCCTTCGATGTCGACGTTCTCGAAGGTGACATCAAGGGCGCCGATGGCCCTGCCTCTGTCTTTATCGACATTATCGGCCTTCCGTTTACGCCGCTTTCATTCGCGGGCGTTGCGCGACGCACGGCCTATCGAGGTGCGTATTATGCTGGAGCCGCCGCGGCGGCCGGTGCCGCAGCAGCTTACGCGTACGGCCCGTATTATCGGCCGCCCGTTTGCGGGTACTATCCTTATCCTCCATGCTACTAACAGAACTGCGCAGAATTTGGCCCGGCGTTCTTGCGCCGGGCTAGCTACGGGCGGACTAGTTTGCTCCAGGTGTTCAGTCCCGAGGTCAAGTGGATGGGATCGATCCTGAAGCGGTTTGGTTCGTCGGCCCATGCTTTGCAGATAGCTTCATAGGGCGTGAGACCACGCAGGGTCTTAAGGCGTCTGGCGAAGTTGTAAGCATCAAGGAAGGCAGCGAGGTGATCTTCCAATTGCTCGTGGGTCTCGTAGTGGTATCGCCGGACGGTTGCCTCCTTGAGCGTGCGGTTCATTCTCTCGACCTGACCGTTAGTCCAAGGATGATTGGGCTTGGTCAGGCGATGCTCGATGCCGTGTCCCAGGCAGGCCCGGTCGAAGGGATGGCCGCGCCAGCTTGCAGTGGCGCCATCACGATTCTTAGGCAGGTCGGCGAACTGGATACCGTTGTCGGTCAGTACAGTGTGGATCCGGAAAGGGACGGCCGCCACCAGTTCTTCGAGGAAGGCCCTGGCTGCTGCACCCGTGGCCTTCTTCACCAGCCGGGCGAAGGCGTATTTGGCGGTCCGGTCCACCGCCACGAAGAGATAGAGTTTGCCTTCCTCGGTGCGGACCTCAGCGATATCGATGTGGAAGTAGCCAATGGCGTAGCGCTTGAAGGGTTGCCTGGCGGGCTTGTCGCCGGCGATCTCGGGTAAGCGGCTGATCCCGTGACGTTGCAGGCAGCGGTGCAAGGACGAGCGCGTGAGATGCGGGATCGTCGCCTGCAGCGCATAGAGACAGTCATCCAAAGGCAGGAGCGTGTGCTTGCGGAAGGCGACGACCATCGCCTCTTCCTCGGCAGAAAGCACGGTCGAGCGCACGGTCTTTGGCCCCATCGGCGCATCGTGGACAAAGGTGCGCTTACGCCACTTGGCGACCGTCTTTTGGTTGAGCCCGTGCTGGGCGGCTAGCTCTTTGAGCGGAGCCTTCGATCGCTGTATTGCCGCTCGGATCGCGTGCGTGGTCGTGGTGCTGCCATGGAGTATCTGGCCCATAGGTCCTCCCGGAATGAAGGACCAGTTTGGCTGATTCCCCCACACTCCGGGACCAGACACCTAGGCCTGTCTGGCGGGCGCGCGCCGGAATCGAAGACCCGCGAAGGCAACATGCCGGACGCAGCTGCAGGCCATTGTTACGCGTCCGAGGTGCAGATTGCCGAATCTGCATAGCGAGTCGCCGCGTTTTCGGTAAATTAGCATGCGGACGAGGACGCCTAGCGTGTCATGCCCGTCCGCCACGGAAAACGCCGTAGCCACACCGCCACCGATTCTGCCGACTGATGAGGGGATATGGACGCCTCCTGGCTTCAAGTGCGTCTCGTAGAGATCGGATTTGTGTGGGCTGGATGCGGGCGACGTTGTCGTCGATGCATGCATTTAGCCGATACCGCCGTGCTACCGGCTTGTTAGTGTCCAATCCGGTGCTTCGGCAGTCAGAGGATTCATCGTGCTCATCATCCTGACGCTCTACCTCGCCCTAGTCTGGCTCATCTTCTTCAGGCTCAAGCTGGTGCGATGGGGGTGGGCGTCCGGCACCGTCGCAGGGCTGTTCGGCGCCTTCATCCTCGCGGTGTTCCTCGCGATGTTCAATTACCTTACCCCATCGGGAAGCTTTGTCGTGATTTCGCGCGTCTTGGAGGTCACGCCGAATGTTTCCGGCGAGGTGATCGAAATTCCGGTCAAGCCGAACGAACCGGTGAAAGCCGGGGCGGAGCTGCTCCGCATCGATCCGACGCCGTTCCAGTACAAGGTCAACCAGCTCGAGGCCGCGCTCGCCCAGGCGCGGCAGCAGGTCAAGCAATTGACCGCCAGTTACGAGCAGGCGAGCGCGAATGTCGAGGGGCTGTCCAAGCAGCTCGCCTATCACACCGAGCGGCTGGCCGCTTACCGCAAGCTCGTCACTGAGGACGCGCAGACCGAGTTTCACCTGCAAGACATCCAGGTGCAGTATGAGACCGTGGAGTTCCAGCTGCAGGCGGCCAAGGCCGCGCAATCGAATGCGCGGTTGGCCATGGACTCGGAGATCGGCGGCGTCAACACGACAGTCGCACAAATCAAGCCGCAGCTCGACCATGCGAAGTGGGAGCTCGAGCAAACGACGATCCGTGCCGTCGGCGACGGCGTCGTTACGATCATGGCCCTGGCCGTCGGCGACCGTACCAACCCGGCGCGCTCGGCAATGTCGTTCATCGTCACGGACGATATCCTCATCGCTGGCATGTTCCCGCCCAACGGATTCAAGACCATCAAGCCCGGCGCGGGGGTCAAGCTCGTGTTCGACGACGATCCCGGCCGCATCCACGAAGCGACCGTCACTGCCATCCCGCAGGGCGTGGGGCAGGGCCAGATCGCGGTCTCGGGTACGCTGGCGCGCGTTGGCTCGATCGGCGGCGCGAAGGTCTATCCGGCCGCCATCTCCATACCGAGAACCATCAACCGCAGTCAGCTCAGGCTCGGCATGCCCGGCACCGCTACCGTCTTCGCGGACAACGCCGGCGTCATCGGCTTGCTCATGTCGATCCTGGTGTGGATCAGCTCGTACATTGCATATTTATAGCTGCCTGCCTTTCACTCCCGGCTCTAGTCGGTAGTCCATCCAGGACCCCCGGAGGAAAAATGCGTTTTCGATCTACAGGCGCTAGTGCAGGCATCGTCTCGATCATCCTTCTCGCCCAGTTGTACTCGAGCGCTCGCGGCTACGCTCAGCAGTCAACGGGCCAGTTGTTGATATCATCGGGGTTTAATCCCATCGCTGCTACCACGCCGGAGATGTTGAATCGGCTGATGTCGTTTCCAGCCAATCAATTCCAGCTGCGGCAAAAGGGCGGGCGTCCCTACTATGTCTACGCCGATCCGTCCGGATGCACCTGCGCGTATGTCGGCAGCGTGGCCGCGATGGACAAATATCGCGCCAGCTATGGCGCATTGCCGGCTGATGCGCTCTCACCCGGTGGCTTTACGGATCCCGAGCAGAACATGATCAACAGCATGGACAACGACGAGGCCTCGGCCCAGTTCAATAGCGACGTATTCGGTCCGGACTTCTAAGCTGGCTGGATGAACCAAGGGATACGTCAATTGTAGTCACCGCGTCATGCAATCGCATCATCGAGCATCCGAACACAAGACCAACTCCATGCGTTCCAGGCAAACAGCAGGAACTGGGGCCGAGCTGCAAACGACCGTTGTTGCGGCGTCGTCGAGCCTGACAATTATCCAATTGGCGCACGCGCAGGCCGATCTGAGCCGTTACGCCAGTCCCGACCAGCGCATCGTCGCAGCGATCGCAGTAGCGTGCCTGGCACATGGCATAGGTTGAAGACGGATTCTTGATCCTCAACCGACTCGTCAATTAGTCGTTCTGGTGTTTTTGCGAGGGCCTAAGGGCAAGCAAGCTAGCACCCTTGGTGCCGTGCTTTTCGAAGTCGGCTAGAATACCCGCATCGGAAAGATCGAGTTTCTTTGAATGCTTCCAGTCGTGTCGAGTAGTCTCGACTAATCGTTTAACAACATGATGGGAATCAGTTTCGACGGCAAGCTCACGCCGGTCGTCAAAGCTGCCTGGTGTGAGGTTGATCGATCCGACGATCGCCCGCTCTTCATCGGCCAGCAGCATCTTGCCATGCAACTTCAGGTGCTTCAGCGTGTGAATTTTAGCTCCGACGTCATGCATGATCCGAAGACCGCCGATTCCTTCGACGAGTTTGTTCTTCTTTAATTTATGCGACGGGCGGGCCATGATGTGAACTTGCACGCCGCGCCTAATGGCCCGGACGAGCCGTTCGATGATCACCGTATCCTGATAGCGCTCGTTCTGGATCCAGAGTGTCGCTTTAGCGGAATCGATAAAGCGTGCGATACGCTCGCGCCCGTTGTTCGGGCACCAGATCAACTCGGACCCCGCACTGGGATCGAACTTCCGGTGCATCCAATCGGCGTTGAAGCACTTCACCATCTCCGACACCTCGATCTTTTTGGTCGTGACAACCGCGTAATCACGTGTTTCGGTCAGGTCGCGTGTTTCCCAGTTCAAAGATTCGACGAAGCCCAGCTGGTCATCGATCACCATTGATTTTTGGTGGGTAATGGCAAAATCGGGACTGCTGTACCGAACCTCGACACCGCCGGCAGTCAGCCGTTCGCGCGCGATTTCGTTCTCGCTATTGCCGTCGCGGCGGGCCGGATTGAGCATGACGCGAACGTTAGGGCCACGCTGCCTGGCCGCGATCACCGCTTTCAGTAGTGTTGGGTCGGTGAACAGGAACATTCGGATATTGAGCGAGCGCTTGGCCGCATTGATCGGATCGAGAATCGAGTTGACGGTATCGTCGGGAAGCACGATGAGGCTGTGCGACATGTTTCTGAATCTCCGGGCCGAAACGCTGCAGTCACGAGACGGCTTTCGCCGAAGCTTGGTTCGAAGTGTCGTATTGAATGCGATGTAGTTCGGCGTAAACCCCGCCCAGGGCGAGCAACTCGTCGTTCGAGCCCTGTTCAACCACAACGCCGTCCTTCAGCACGACGATCTTGTCGGCGTTGGCGATCGTGCTGAGGCGATGGGCTATCATGATGACCGTGCGCCCCTTCATTAGCTGACGCAATGCGTCGATGACGAGGTGTTCCGATTCTGTGTCGAGCGCCGCCGTGGGCTCATCGAGAATCATGATCGGGCTGTTGCGTACAACTGCGCGGGCAATGCCTATGCGCTGCCGCTGGCCGCCCGACAATGTGTCGCCCCGCTCGCCGACCATCGAATCGTAGCCATGCGGCATGGCGCTGATGTAATCATGAGCGTTGGCGACTTTCGCTGCGGCGACGATCTGTTCCTCGGTAGCGCCTGGGCAACCGTAGGCAATGTTCTCGCGGATCGTTCCGCGAAGCAACACTGTTTCCTGAAGCACGAATCCCACCTGCGCGCGCAGGGTTGCGAGCTTGTATGATGAAACGTCCAAGCCATCAATCAGCACCCGCCCGCCGCTCGCCTCGTAGAACCGCGGCAGCAGACTAAGTACAGTTGACTTGCCGGAGCCGGTGGGGCCAACAAGGCCTACGACCTGCCCGGGGTCTATCTCGAAGCTCACTTCTCGTAGTATCGGGGCGTCGTCATACGCGAAGGCCACCTTATCGAAGCTGATGGCGCCCTTGACCCGTCCAGGATC
>NZ_JAQOSR010000211.1:0-12965 GCF_046718885.1 Bradyrhizobium sp. UFLA01-814
CTTGACCGGGCGATCCAGTATTCCAGAGACACCAGTCATCACGGAGAAGCCGCGGCGTACTGGGTCCCCCGGTCAAGACCGGGCGATGACAGCTCAGGAGGTGGTGCTCACGCCGCCCGCAGCGAGGCCAGGAAGCGGTCCAGCTCGGTCTTCAGCCATTCCGATTGCGACGACAGGCCGTTGGCCGCATCGAGCAGCTGTGCGGTCGCGCTGCCGGCCTGTTCGGAGGCGCGGTTGACGTTGAGGATGCCCTTGTTGACGTCCCGCGTGCGATCGGCGGCCTGCTGCAAATTGCTGGAGATCTCGCGGGTCGCCGCGCCCTGCTGATCGACGGCGGCTGCGATCTCGCCGGAGACCTGGTCGATTTCCGCGATCGTGGTCCCGATGGTCCCGATCGCGCTGACGGCAGCACCCGTCGCGCTCTGGATGTCCTGGATCTGGGCCGAAATCTCCTCGGTCGCCTTGGCGGTCTGGTTGGCCAGTGCCTTGACCTCGCTCGCGACGACGGCGAATCCGCGGCCATGCTCGCCGGCGCGCGCCGCTTCGATGGTTGCGTTCAGGGCGAGCAGATTGGTCTGGCTGGCGATGCTCTGGATCAACGTCACCACCTCGCCGATCTTCTGGGTGCCGGCGGCAAGGCCTTCGACGACGCTGTTGGTGCGGCGTGCCTCGTCGGCGGCCTTGGCGGCAATGCGCGCCGAGCGCGTCACCTGCTCGGCGATGCTGTTGATCGAGGCCGTCAGCTCCTCGGTCGCGGACGCGACGGTTTCCACATTGCTCGACGCCAGCGTCGATGCGGAGGCGGCGGCGGTGGCCTGGCGAATCGTCTCCGCGTTGCTGCCGTTCATCGTCGTCGACAGGCCCTGCATCGCGCTCGCCGCCACCGCGACGGCCTCGACGACCTCGCCGATCTTGCGCTCGAAGCCGGCGGCGAGCTCGCGCCGCGCGGCATCGCGATCTTTTTTGGCTCGTTCGGCCTCGATGCGCTCGGCGTTGGCGCGCGCTTCGGCGGCACCGGCGGCCTCGGCCTCCGCCGCCTTTTGCGCCGCTCTCTCGAACAGTTCGGCAAGCGTGTGCGCGAGCCAGATCAGCACGCCGGCCTCGATCAGCAGGATCACGGCGTGGAGAACCACGCGACCGAAATCGGCGCCGCCGGGATAGATCGCAGCCGGCAGGATGAAATTCAGCGTCAGGTGATGCAGGGCAACCGCCGCAGTGCCGGCGACGATCGGCCGATAGTCGCAATAGGCGACGAGGCACGCCAGCGCGGCGAAGAAATACATGTGCATGTCGACCTGCCAGCGGTGGCCGGCGAACTGATAGACCAGCATCGACACGCCGGCCATCAGGGCCACGGCAACGATCAGGCGCGTTGAAACGCCGTTCCCCGAGACGCGCCACGACAATGTCGCAGCCAGCGCCATCGCGACCATGAAGCCGGTCGGCATCAGCCAGTCGGTGTGCAGCGTCATGCCGACGATGACTGCGATCGGAACGTGCAGCCAGAGCACCACGAGCAGGATCTTGCTGGCCGTCTCGCGCAGGGCGGCCATCTCATCGCCTTCGAAGGTCATTCCCAACCCCCAGATCGTCATCCGCCCCGAAGCAGCCGGCGATCGCCTGCGGATCCATGGTCAGCAAGGCGCCGGCCTCGTACAGCCGGCGCAGCCCGCCATTTGGGTCAGGCCGCACCACCAGCAGGGCCGGGATCGCGGTCATCCGAACGATCGACGCATCGGCGGACGCGGCGGCCAGCAGCGCGCGCTCGGCGCGCCACCATGGCGGAAAGGCCACGGCCACCACGTCGCTGCCCGCACGCACCTTTAGCGACAGCACTGCGACCGCGATCCAGCTTGCAAGCAGCAATGCGGCCGCGCCCAGCCAGGCAGGCGGTCGTTTCGCTGGGATGATCTCCCCCGGCTCCATCGCAGCAGAATACCGCTGCCGGCGCTAACTTCAGGTAAATGCCGAACAGGCGAACTACCTGGGAGCGTATCGACGTCTCGTGCGGGGTGTGCGGCGGCGCTTACGCCGCGGGCACCGGCAGCGCCGTCACCGACTTGATCTTCTCCATCGCGAAGCGCGAGGTGACGTTCTTCAGCGGCACGGCACTGATCAGCTTCTTGTAGAACACGTCGTAGGCCTGCATGTCCGCGACCACGACGCGCAGCATGTAGTCGACGTCGCCGGCCATCCGGTAGAACTCCATCACCTCGGGCATGGCGCTGACCGCGTCGGCGAATTTGCGCAGCCAGGCTTCCGAATGGTCGGCGCTCTCGACCGAGACGAACACCGAAATCCCGAGCCCGATCTTGTTCTGGTCGACCAGCGCCACGCGGCGCAGGATCACGCCATCGGCTTCCAGCCGCTGGATGCGCTTCCAGCACGGCGTCGACGACAGTCCGACCCGGTCGCCGATCTCGGCGACGGAGAGCGACGCATCCTCCTGCAATACGGTCAGAATCTTGCGATCGATCGCGTCGAGGCGGCGGCTGTTGTCATGAAGCTGAATGGCGACATCGGTCATAGAAGAAAGTTCCATATGAAGGTTCGATATCCCTCATATAGAGAAGAATCTTCCAAATCAAGCGATTCGTGGCCGCTTAGGCCGGCTTGGCGTCGGCGTGCTGACCCAAAAACTCTTCAACTTCAGTACGTTGCGGTGCAGCATATGCACCCCCGAAGCGGGTGCATTTCAGCGCTGCAGCAGCCGAGGCGAAGCGCAGCGCGTCGCGCAGCGGCTGTTTCTCGGTGATGGCGAGGGCGAACGCCCCGTGGAAGACGTCGCCGGCCCCGAGCGTGTCGACGGTATGGACCGGGAAGGCCGGGGTTTCCTCGAGCCCGCCCTTCTCGTTGAGCCAGATCGTGCCCTGAGGCCCGCGGGTGCCGGCCAGGAAGGACGGGGTGAGCTTGGCGAGCTTGTGCAGCGCCTGGCCGTCGTCGGTGACGTCGGCGGTCTCCTGCAGCGGCTCGCTGGAGAACACCAGATGGGAGGAGGCGGTGAGCAGCCCCTCCCGCATCGACATCGCGCGGTCGACATCGACCACCACCGGAATGCCGCGTTTGACCGCCTCGGCGCAAAGCTCGGTGCAGAACGGCGCGCAGCGGCTCTCGGTCAGGATCGCCGCGCAATCCTCCAGCAAGAGCTCGGTCGGCGGCAGCTTGACCTTCCAGAGCTCCGGATCGCGGAAGGTGACGATGGTGCGCTCGCCGCTGTCGTCGATCATGATCGCCGAGATCGGGGTGACCAGGTTCGGCATGTGGATGAGATGATTGGTCTCGATGCCTTCCTGGGCGAGCTTGTCGAAGATGTACCGGCTCGAGGTCTCCTGCGAATCGCCCATCGGTCCGCAGATCGAAGCGCGGCCGCCCAGCCGGACGATGCCGATCGCGGCGTTCAGCGCATTGCCGCCGCAGATCTCGTCGAAATGCGTTGCGTTCTCCTTGGAGCCGCGCGCCGGGACGCTGACGCGAAAGGTCAGGTCGCGCACCGGCAGGCCGATGCAGAGGATGCGGGGCGGGACTTTCGGGGCGCCGTTCTGAAAATTCATGCGGGGATCCGTCGCAATGGTTCCGTTACTGCCAGAACTGTGTCCAGCTTTAATCGGCAGAACGATGTCCGGTTCCCGCTATTTGTCCAACGGGTTTTGGTGATGCACCCAGCGGCCGAGCAGATGATGGGCAATCGCGAACGGATGCGGGCCGGCGAGCCCGTCGGGATGCTGGCGCTTCAGCATCAGCGCCGCCTCGGCATGGTCGAACCAGCGCGCATCCTCCAGCTCGGTGCGGTCGACCACGATGTCCTCGTTGGTCGCGCGCGCGGTGCAGCCGATCATCAGCGATGATGGATAGGGCCAGGGCTGCGTCATGTAGTAATTGACGTCGGTGCAGCGGATGCCGGACTCCTCGAAAATCTCGCGTCGCACGGCGTCCTCGATGGTCTCGGCGGCTTCCACGAACCCGGCGAGGCAGGAATACATGCCGGGCATGAACTGCTTCTGCCGTCCCAGCAGCACCTTGTCGCCGTACGTGACCAGCATGATCACGACCGGGTCGGTGCGCGGAAAGTGCTCGGCCTTGCAGCTCGGGCATTCGCGCTTCCAGCCGCCGTCCTTCATCGCCGTGCGGGTGCCGCAGTTCGCACAGAAGCCGTGGCGCTGATGCCAGGTCACCATCGATTTCGCCATCGCGATGGCCGAGAGCTGCTCGGGCGGCACCACGCCCTGCATCGCCATGCCGCGCAATTCGGTGATCGCGACGTCGGCGCGTCCGACCAGCTTCTCGGCGGCCTGCGGCGCGATCCCCATGCCGAAGATCGGCGCGGCGTCGCGCAGCCCTAAGAAAATTGTGCCGGGATTGGCGCCGTAGCTGCGGGCTTCCTCCAGCGAGAGCAGTGCGCGGGCCCCGCCATCCTCCTGCTTCACGACCAGCGAGTCGCGATAGATCACATAGGCTCTGGCTTCGCGGTGGCCTTCCAGCGCGAACAGCTTCTCGTCATTGGTGCGCAGATGCGCGGCGCGGTCCAGCACATGGGTGACAAAGGCCGGCTGGCCGAGCGGAAATGAATCGAATGCAGACATTGAATCTCAACCCAACCAGATCTTGCGGCGAAGCGCGCTGATGAAATTTTGCACTTCCTCGGCGTCATGCGCCAGCGGCGGCATCACGCCCCAAACGGGACGCGGCCATGCAGCGTCGCTGGTGCGGCGCGCGATGACGTGGACGTGGAGCTGCGGGACGAGGTTGCCGAGCGCGGCGACATTCAGCTTGTCGCACTTGGTGACCTCTTTCAGGGCCCGCGAAACGCGGGTGATTTCCGTCATCAGCTGCGCCTGCGCGACTTCGTCGAGGTCGATGATCTCGACCGCGCCGTCGCGCCGCGGCACCAGCAGCAGCCACGGATAATGCGCATCCTTGATGACGAGCACCTTGCACAGCGGCAGGTCGCCGATGTCGATGGTGTCTTTCTTGAGCTGCGAATGCAGCGACCAATTGGAGGCGGGCATGACGGGCAAATAATGCCTTTCCGTGTTCCCAGACAAGTCCCACAAAGCCAGCCCCACAAAGCCGGGTCAGGCCGCTTGCTTTCCGGCGGTTTTGGCCCCAAATAGGGACCGGGAGATTGGCGGTGGACGAGCCACTCGCCAACCGGGTCAGGTCCGGAAGGAAGCAGCCCTAACGAGGTCCGGATCGGGTCGCTCGTCAGTCTCCTACCTGTTTTTCCGAGCGAATCGCGCTGGAATGGCGGTCTCCGCGCCCGGCGCTCGATTTCGGCTCCTATCCGCACGCCGGCTGAAGAGACAATTCCCAAGTTGCGGATCGATGCATGAATGACGCTGGCGACCCCTCCCAACCGTCCGATGGCGCAGGCAAAGCAAGCCTTGACGGCGGTTTCGATCTCGGCGCCGCGCCGGACGCCGCCAAGCCCTACCGCGTTCTCGCCCGCAAATACCGCCCCTCCAGCTTCGAGGACCTGATCGGCCAGGAGGCCATGGTGCGCACCGTCTCGAACGCGTTCGAGACCGGGCGGATTCCGCAGGCCTGGATCCTGACCGGCGTCCGCGGGGTCGGCAAGACCACCACCGCGCGCATCCTCGCCCGCGCGCTGAACTACGCCAAGCCGGACGGCTCGGTGAACGGGCCGACCATCCACATGCCCGATCTCGGCATCCACTGCCAGGCGATCATGGAAAGCCGGCACATGGACGTGCTGGAGATGGACGCCGCCTCCCACACCGGCGTCGACGATGTCCGCCAGATCAATGACAGCGTGCGCTACGCGCCGGCGAGCGCGCGCTACAAGGTCTACATCATCGACGAAGTCCACATGCTGTCGACGGCGGCGTTCAACGCCTTCCTGAAGACGCTGGAGGAGCCGCCGGAGCACGCCAAGTTCGTGTTCGCCACCACCGAAATCCGCAAGGTTCCGATCACGGTGCTGTCGCGCTGCCAGCGCTTCGATCTGCGCCGCGTCGAAGCCGACGTGCTGATGAAGCATCTCGGCAACATCGCGGCCAAGGAAGGCGTCGAGGTCGAGCCCGAGGCGCTCGGCATCATCGCGCGCGCGGCCGAGGGATCGGTGCGCGACTCGCTGTCGCTGTTCGACCAGGCGATCGCGCATGCCGCGGGCAATGTGAAGGCCGACGCGGTCAGGCAGATGCTCGGCCTCGCCGACCGCACCCGCGTGATCGACCTGTTCGATTCGCTGGCGCGCGGCGATCTCGCCTCAGCCTTCGCCGAATTCCGCGCGCAATATGACGTCGGCGCCGATCCGGTCGTGGTGCTGTCCGACCTTGCCGAGTTCGTCAATTTCGTCACCCGCGTGAAGGTCGTGCCGGGGACGGCAGACAATGTCGCGTTCGGCGAGACCGAGCGGGTGCGGGCGCGTGAATTCGCCGCCAAGCTGTCGATGCGGGTGCTGTCGCGGATGTGGCAGATGCTGCTCAAGGGCATCGCCGAGGTGCAGACCGCGACGCGCCCGGCCGCTGCCGCCGAGATGGTGCTGGTGCGGATTGCCTATGTCGCCGATTTGCCGACGCCGGATGAGGCGATCCGGATGATCGAGCAGAATGGCGGCGGCGCTGCGCCCGCGGCGTCGGGATCCGCCGCCTCGCAACCGTCGCGCGGCGCACCATCCTCGGCAATGCCTGCGATGTCATCCGCGCCGGTGCGCGCGCCGCAGGCCGCGCCGCGCGCCGATTTCGCCGCGCGCCCGCAGATGGCCGCGCCCGCCGCCGATGCCGCGCCGGCGCTCCGGATATCAAGCTTTCCGCAGCTGATCGCGCTCGCCGGCGAGAAGCGCGACATCATGATGAAGAGTGCGCTGGAGGCCGATGTGCGGCTGGTGCGCATCGAGGACGGCCAGCTCGAGATCGCCCTCGAGCCGAAGGCGCAGCGCGCGCTCGTCACCGATCTGTCGCGCAAGCTCGAACTATGGACCGGGCGGCGCTGGACCGTGATCATCTCCAACGAGGCCGGCCAGCCCACCGTGCGGTCGCAGAACGAATTGGCGCGCAGCGAGCATCAGCGCACTGCGGAAGCCGATCCGCGCGTGCAGGAGGTGCTGGCGCGCTTCCCCGGCACCAAGGTGGTCGAGGTCCGCCGCCTTGCCGCCGAGGTTCCGGTGTCGGATGCGTCAGGCGAAGATCCGATTGAAACTTCCGACAGCGACGACGATTGATATTTGGCGATAGGAACGCAGGCATGGCTGATTTTCTCGGCATGATGAAGCAGGCAGCGCAGCTGCAATCCAAGATGCAGGAGATGCAGGAGCAACTCGGCAATGTCGAGGTCGAAGGCATCTCCGGTGGCGGCCTGGTCGCGGTGCGCATGACCGCGAAGATGGAAGTGAAGGGCATCAAGATCGATCCGTCGCTGATGAAGCCGGAGGAACGCGAGGTGCTCGAGGATCTCCTGGTCACCGCGCATGGCGATGCCCGCCGCAAGGCCGAGACCGCGATGCAGGAGAAGATGATGGCGCTCACCGGCGGGCTCGGCCTGCCGCCGGGATTTGGTCCGACTTAAATGGCTGCAAGCGTTGCCGGCCCCGAGATTGAACGCCTGATCCAGCTGCTGGCGCGGCTGCCGGGCCTCGGGCCGCGTTCGGCGCGACGCGCGGCGCTGCATCTGATCAAGAAGCGCGAAGCCCTGATGACGCCGCTGACCGCGGCGCTGCAGGTCGCGATCGACAAGATCCAGGTCTGCAAGACCTGCGGAAACATCGATACACAAAACCCCTGCACGGTGTGCACCGATCCGCGCCGCGATCCCTCGATCATCGTCGTGGTCGCCGACGTCGCCGATCTCTGGGCGCTGGAACGCGCCAATGCGACCAATGGCCGCTATCACGTGCTCGGCGCGACGCTGTCGCCGCTCGACGGCGTCGGGCCGCAGGATCTCACCATCGATCAGCTGGTGGCGCGCGCGCACGCGCCCGAGGTCAGCGAGATCATCCTGGCGCTCAATGCGACCGTCGATGGCCAGACCACCGCGCATTACATCACCGACCTCTTGTCGGAGGCCAATGTGCGGGTGACGCGGCTGGCGCATGGCGTGCCGGTCGGCGGAGAGCTTGATTACCTCGATGAAGGTACGCTATCTGCAGCCATGCGGCAGCGGACGCTGTTCTAGCGCGCGATGCCGGCGCCGAGCACGGCGTCAGGCGCCAAGCGATCGGTCACAATCCGAAAAGATCGCACCGAAACAAAAATGGTAGGGTGGATGCCGATTCGGGGACGGTCATTCACGCTCTGACGAATCAAGATACGGAACCACTGACAATGACGGCACACCGATTCGGCGTACGCTTGTTCGGCGTACGTTTGGGCTTTGCGCTTCTGGCGGCAACGTTCGCCGCGCCTTGCGCCATCGCGCAGCAGGCCGACGCGCCGCAGAAGCCCGGCAAGATGATCCACGCCGGCGACGTGCTGTCGGGCGAACTCGGCGTCATGAAGGTGCGTGACGCCAAGAACCGCGGCAAGCGCGTCGCGACCTACCAGATCACCAGCGAGCCGCGCCGTCTGCCGCCGCCGAACGGTCTGTGCAATCTCGAGACCGGGCCGGAAACCTTCCAGCTCGTTCCGACCAACGATACCCAGGCAGCGCAGCTCAAAAGCCTCTCCGGCAAGGAAATCTCGGTGAAGGTCGACGAGGTCGCCTGCGCCAAGGACGCCGGCGAGATGAGCGAAGCCATCGTCACCAAGTGGAGCGTGGTGGCGAAGTAGCTGCCTCACCCATCCTCATCGTCGTCCTGGCGAAGGCCAGGACCATAACCACCGGCTTTGGTTGTCGGATGAATCGTGGCCCCAACGTCACGCAACTATTCGCATTTGGGGTAATGGGTCCTGGCTTTCGCCAGGACGACGCGCGGGGAGAGCGGTGCCGCGGCCTCTCCGCTGAATCACGAACGCCTCTGGAATACTGGATCACCCGGTCGAGCCGGGTGACGACAGCGGAGGGCTAAACCCTGACCGGCCCAAGCTCATCAAAATGCCCGCGCCGCTGCAGCCAGGCGAGCAGGATCAGGCTCGGGATCGCGACCAGCACGCAGATCACGAAGAACATCTGCCAGCCGACGGCCTTGGCGACATAGCCCGCGCCCGACGACAGATAGGTGCGGCCGACCGCCGCGAGCGCCGTCAGCAGGGCGTACTGGGTCGCGGTGTGCAATGGATTGCGGCACAGCGCCGACAAATAGGCGACGAAGATCACGGTGCCGATCGCGCTGGTGAAGTTCTCCGCGGTGATCGCAAGCGCGAGCGCCCATTGATCGACGCCGACATGGGCGAGCCAGGAGAATGAGAGATTGGCGACCGCCTGCAGCACGCCGCCGATCCAGAGGCTGGTCGCCAGCGAATAGCGCCGCGCCACGAAGCCGCCGGCAAAGCCGCCGATCAGGGTCGCGGCGAGGCCGACGCCCTTCACGATCGCCGCGTAGTCGACCTTGGAGAAGCCGATGTCGATCACGAACGGCGCGGTCATGGTGCCCGAAAACGCGTCGGTGAACTTGAACAGCACCACAAAGGCGAGCGCGGCGAAGGCGTCCTTGCGGCTGAGGAACTCGGAGAATGCGCCGAGCGCGGCGTGCAGCACGCGTTCAGCCGCGTTCTGCGCATGCGTCGCCGCCTCCGCGCCCTTCGATTGCGCCGGCTCGGTCGCAGCCAGCGCGGTGACGATGCCGATCACGACCAGCGCGGCCATCACCACATAGCCCCACATCCACGCCGACGGGCGCGCGAGGTCAGCGGACTCGAAGCCGCTGACGATGAACAGCGCGCCGGCGGTCGAGACCAGCATGCCTACTCGATAGGCCGCGACATAGGACGCCATGCCGGCGGCCTGCTCGCTTTCAGGCAGGCTTTCGACGCGGAAGGCATCGACCACGATGTCCTGCGTCGACGAGGCGGTTGCGACCAGCAGCGCCGCAAAGGCCGTGAACCATGGCGAGCGCGCCGGATCGGCCATCGCCAGCACCAGGATCGCTGCGATCAGCAGCAACTGCGAGAACAATAGCCAGCCGCGGCGGCGGCCGAACATCTGCGTGAACAGCGGCACGTGCAGCGCGTCGACCAGCGGTGCCCAGAGGAACTTCAGCGTGTAGGGCGTGCCGATCAGCGCCAGCAGCCCGATGGTGCCGAGATCGACCCCGGCCTCCTTCATCCAGACCTGCAGCGTCGAGCCCGACAGCGCCAGCGGCAGCCCCGAGGAGAAGCCGAGCAGCAGCACGATCAGCACCCGCGGCTGCAGATACACCGCAAAACTGTCGCGCCAGGAGGTGGCGGCGGGCTTTGGCTCCGGCTTTGCAGACGCGTCTGACGTCGCTTCAGGTGCTGTCATAGAGGAGTTGGTAGCAGATTCGGCCCCAAAAAGACTGTCATCGCCCGGCTCGACCGGGCGATCCAGTATCCCAGAGGCCTATCCGCCACCTGCGGCAATTTCGGGATAAAGATCGTTCCAGTCCGGATTGTCTTTTTCGATTAGGGAAATCTTCCAAGCGCGTCGCCATTTCTTCAGCCGCTTCTCGCGTCGGATCGCGTTCTCAGGATCATCGAACTGCTCGAAATAGACCAGCCTTACGACATCGTACTTTTCCGTGAAGCCTTCGACCAACTTCAACTTGTGCTGGCCGACGCGACGAATGAGGTCATTTGTCACACCGATGTAATGCGTGCCGCCGATATGGCTGGCGAGGATGTAGACGTAGTAGCTGCGTGCCCCCATCTGCCGCCTCTGGGATACTGGATCGCCCGGTCAAGCCGGGCGATGACAGCTGATTGTGTGGTGCGATCCTTGGTCAGCAACATCACTAGGTGCGGTCATAGAGAAGTTGTTACCAGAATCAGCCCCAAAAAGACTGTCATCGCCCGGCCTGTGCGCAATTGCGCACATGGACCGGGCGATCCAATATCCCAGAGGCCTATCCGCCACCCGCGGCTATTTCGGGATAAAGTCGGGCGATGACATCGATTGGGTGGCGCACGCCGGACAACTTCTAGAAACAACAATCACTCCCCCGCCTGCAGCTTGCGCGGGGCGGGGAACAGGTCGGACGTGCTGGGCTTGACGAAGCGCGGCACCTCGATCGGGGTCTCGGACTTGCTGAAGTCGAGTTCCTCGATGCGGCCGGCGCGCTTCTCGATCTTGTCGGCGGAGATCAGGATCTGCCTGACGTCCTCGTTCACCTGGCCGAAATGGGTCTGCAGCTTGAGCACGCGATCGCGCAGGCGGCCGAGGTCGTCGCCGAGATGCATCACCTCGTTGCGGATCTGGTCGGCGGCGTCGCGGATGCGGGCGTCCTTCAGGATCTGCTGCATCACCTGGATCGCCAGCATCAAGAGCGACGGCGACACCAGCACGACGCGGGCGCGATAGGCCTTCTGGATCACGTCGTCGAAGCCGTCATGGATCTCGGCATAGACCGATTCCGACGGCACGAACATCAGCGCGGTGTCCTGGGTCTCGCCCGGGATCAGGTACTTCTCCGCGATGTCGCTGACATGCTTCAGCACGTCGGCACGCAGCCGCTGGCTGGCGAATTTGCGTTCCTCGTCGCTGCGCGCATCGTGCAGCGCGGTCATGGCCTCGAGCGGGAATTTCGCGTCGATGCAGAGCGGACGCTGGTCGGGCAGGAACACGACGCAGTCCGGCCGCTTGCCCGACGTCAGCGTGTACTGGAACTCGAACGAGCCCTTCGGCATGCCGTCCTGGACGATCGCCTCCATCCGCGCCTGGCCGAACGCGCCGCGCGATTGCTTGTTGGCGAGCACGTCGCGCAGCGTCGTCACCTGCGTGGTGAGCTCGTTGAGATTCTTGTGCGCGTGGTCGATGATGCCGAGCCGCTCGTGCAGCACGCGCAGTGAATCCATCGTGTTGCGGGTCGATTGCTCCATCGACTGGCCGACCCGGTGGGTCACCGAATCCAGCCGCTCGTTGACGGCCCGGGCCATCTCCGCCTGGCGGCCAGCCAGCGCCTGCGTCATCGCGTCCACGCGTCCGGAGGATTCGCTCTGGGCCCGCAGCATGTCGGCGAGCCGCTCCTCCAGCTCGTCGGCGCGGATGGCTTGGGCCATCGCGAGTTCCGCGCCGCGCCGGCTGGCGCGTGCGATCACCACCGCAATGGCGAGCAGCAGGATCAGCGCCAGCGCCCCAAGGCCGATCAATGCGTCGGAGACACGGACCGGAAGGTCGCCAATCGTCAGGAGAATCTCGTTCATGCCGGCAGTTGTAGCCGATTCGCGGCCGGGCGCGAACGAAGAGGGAACACTTATGGCAAATGCATTCCTGATTTTCCGGGTTAATGCGGGGTGAAGAAACGTGGTTAAGGTTGTCCTAACGGGTTCCTGAGCGCATTGACCCCATGAAGTCAGCAGCTTAAATCGCCGCCATGGCATTAAGAGAAATTATCATCCTGCCGGACAAGCAGTTGCGGCTGGTGTCGAAACCGATCGAGAAGGTGACGCCGGAGATCCGCAAGCTGGCCGACGACATGCTCGAGACCATGTATGACGCGCCCGGCATCGGGCTGGCGGCGATCCAGGTCGCGCAGCCGCTGCGGCTGATCACCATGGACCTCGCCAAGCGCGACGAGAACGGCGAGACCACGGCGAAGCCGCGCGTCTTCATCAATCCGGAGATCATTGCGCGTTCGGAAGAGCTGTCGGTGTACGAAGAGGGCTGCCTGTCGATCCCCGAATATTACGAGGAGGTCGAGCGGCCGGCGCGGGTACGCGTGCGATTCACCGATCTCGACGGCACGGTGCATGAGGAGGATGCGGAGGGGCTCTACGCCACCTGCATTCAGCACGAAATCGATCATCTCAACGGCGTGCTGTTCGTGGACTATCTGTCGAAACTGAAGCGCGACCGCGTCTTCAAGAAATTCGAGAAGGCCGCCAAGCGCGCGGCGGAGTAGGATCGCCATCGGCACTCGACTCCCTCTCCCGCTCGCGGGGGAGGCCAACCGAATT
>NZ_JAQOSR010000212.1:0-12762 GCF_046718885.1 Bradyrhizobium sp. UFLA01-814
ATCCTAAGTCTCGTGGGCTCGGAGATGTGTATAAGAGACAGTCCTTGGAAAAATCGCTGAGGCCGACGCCGCGGCTGGAGCAGAAGGTCGCGGGATCGTTCAGCACCGCATGGACCTCGGCGTAGCGCGCCACGCCATAGACATTCCACTTGTCGAGATAGACCACCGGCCCGGCCTCGCGCAGCCGCTCATGGGTCGGGAATGGATCGGCGAAGAACTCGAGCGCGAACGGATCGACGTCGAGATGCGGGACGGACGCAGCATCTGTTGCAGTCATCGGGACCTCCCGAGGTTTGATCTTGTCAACACGGGCCGCATATCTATTGCTCCCGAACGGTTTCGCAGCGATGATTTGAGAGATGAGCAGCCAGCCCCTCCCCCGAAAGCCCCGCCGGCCGAGACCGGCCGATCCCGCAGACGCCAGCGATGGCCCGCTGCTGGACCTTGATCGCTATGTGCCGGCGTTCATCACCTTCATCGGCAACAAGCTGTCGAACAGCGCCACCGCGTTTTACCAGAAGAATTTCGGCGTCAACGTCACCGAGTGGCGGATTATCTCGCAACTGGCGATCGAGCCGGGCATTCCCGCCTCCCGGATCTGCCAGGTGATCGGCTTCGACAAGGGGCCGGTCAGCCGCAACCTCGCGGCATTGCAGAAGCGCGGCCTGCTGACTATCCGTACCGCGCCGGACGACGGCCGCACCCATTCGATCACGCTGACCGCGCGCGGCCGCGCCATCCACGACAAGGTCATCGTCGCGGCGCTGGAGCGCGAGCGGCGGCTGCTGGCGTGCCTGAAAAAGGACGAGCGCGAGGTGCTGATCGAGCTGCTGCGCCGGCTGCACGAGAATCTCGGCGCCGTCACCGGGCAAAGCACGACCTGACGGCGCAGCCGGGCCACGGGCGGCGCCCGGCACCCCCACGGTCTTCGCCCGATCTTCCATGCGTGCCGTTCGCGCCGTGCTGCGCAACATTCTCCTCCCAAACGCGTGGCCGTTGACCGGCCCTGTCCCTTTGGGTGCGGAAACTCGCACAGCTTAGTTGCTCTGGCAACTAAAAACAGATGATGCACTGCGTCGTCGGGTCGCAAGCAAAGCGATGTGGCGCGGCCATCAAGTCAGGTGAGCACGCCGCCCAGGCTCCCTCCCCCCTTGCGGGGGAGGGTTGGGGAGAGGGGTGGCCCCGGGTGAGATGATCGAGGGGAACGTCGCTTCGCAACGTCGGAGCTTTCGTCGTCAAAGTACGAATATTGAGAGCACGCCGTGCGGTACCCCTCTCCCTAGCCCTCCCCCGCAAGGGGGGAGGGCACCCATCCGCTGGTGCCTTCCTCACGTGATCCTGTTGGATCGTAATCTCACCCCGCGCAGGCAATCGCCTCACCCGACCCGTCGTCCTCCAATACCGCCACTGCCGCGGCGCGGCGCGTCAGCACAGCGCGCTGGTTGATGTAGCCCTTGTCGGTGATCTCCCCGCCGTCGACCGAGGCGGGCTCGGCCAGCAGCAGCGCGCGGGTGGCATGGCCGGAGGAATGGCCGCCTTGCGCCTTCAGCGTCGCCAGCCCCTGCCCGATCGCGGAACGGACCGCCGGATGACCGATCACCTCGCGGGCGTCGGCGCTCTCGGGCAGGCCTGCCAGCGAACGACAGGCGACGAGGTTCGGAAACACCAGGAAGTGCACCTCGTCGCGGCCATGGCCGGTGACGACGATGTCCTGCGCGAGCGGCGCCAGCGCCGCGATGCCGGCGACGCGCAAGGTGCCGACGCTGACCCAGGTGCCGGAATTGAGCTTGAAATCCTCCGCCACGCGGCCGTCGAAGAACAGGCCAAGTTCAGGCTGTGCGGGATCTGCGAAGGTGACGGCATCGCCGATCTTGTAAAAACCCTCGGCATCGAAGGCCTCAGCGGTCAGCTCGGGCGCCTTCCAGTAGCCGGGCGTGACGTTGGGCCCGCGCACCCGCACCTCGAGCTTGTCGCCCGACGGCACCAGCTTGAGCTCGGTGCCGGGGATCGGCACGCCGATATTGCCGGAGCGTTTGGCCAGGAAGTGGCAATCGGTCGCCAGCGGCGAGGTCTCGGTCGAACCCCAGGCCGACACCATCGGCAGCCGGCGGCCGACCGTCCGCAGCGACAATTCCTCCAGCGCGTCCCACAGATTCTGCGGCAGCGCCGCGCCGGCATAGAAGGCGAATTTGGTGCCCTCGAAGAATTTTCTGCGTAGTTCGTCGTCGGTGCGCAGCGCCGCGATCAGCATGTCGAAGCCGCGCGGCACGTTGAAATAGACCGTCGGCACCACGCTGCGCAGGTTGGCGAGCGAGGTCGCAAACAGGCCGGGCGCCGGCTTGCCGCCGTCGATATAGAGCGTGCCGCCGTTGCGCAGCACCAGATTGAAATTGTGGTTGGCGCCGAAGGTGTGGCTCCAGGGCAGCCAGTCCAGGATGACCAGATCGTCGCGCGACTGCTCCAGGAACGTCCAGGTCTGCGCCTTGGCCTGCTGGCTCGAGGTCAGCATGCGCTGGGTGTTGATCACGGCCTTCGGCGTCCCTGTCGAACCTGAGGTGAACAGGAATTTTGCGATCGTGTCCGCCGTCACCGCCGCGAACGCGGTGGCGACCCCGGGCGCTTCCGCCGTGGCAGCGACGGTGCGGAACGGCAATGCGTCGGCGTCGTCCGGATTGCCGCTGACGATGGTTGCGCGATGCAGCGGCTTGATTGCGGCAAGCGCCGCCGCGAACGGCCCTGTGCTCGTGACATAGATCGCGCCGGGGTCGAGCAGCTCGATCATGCTCTTCAGCTTGTCGAAATCCCGCGACATCAGCGAATAGGCCGGCGAGATCGCGGCCGAGGGCACGCCGACATGCTGCGCGGCGAGCGCAAACAACGCGTGATCGATGCCGTTGTCGGAGAGGATGACGAGCGGACGTTCAGCGCTCAGCCCCTGCGCCAGCACCCACGATGCGGCCCGCCGCACGATGCCGAGCGCGTCGCGATAGCTGACGGTGGTCCAGGGCGCCTCGGCGTTGGCGCGCTCGCCGAGAAAGACGCGATCCGGGGCCTGCCGTGCCCAATGCTCCAGCCAGTCGCCGACGCAGCGGGCGCCCTGCTTCAGCGGCGAGGTGGAGCGGACCAGGACGCTGCCGTCGTTGCGGCGATCCGCAACGATCGCGGGCGTCGCGAACAGGCTGCTCGGATTGTCTCCGCTGGCGGCGGCCATCGTCATGGTTTCCTCCTCGCCCGTGTCTTTGCGGGATCGCGCCGCAACATGGTGCGGCGCCGCGGTCCCGGCCGGGCTCTTTGGTGATAATGTTGCGGACATCAATTGTTGTCGTCAACAACAATCTTTCCATCCCGCCTTGGGCGCGCTAGCCTTGCGGTCATGGCAGGCCAGCAAAAGACATCGCGCAAGGCGGCAGGAACGGCAGCGGCAACCCGCCGCCCCCGGGTGCACACGGCGAATGGACGGGCGCGCAACGGCGACGCCGGCGACGACATCGGCCTCGACGCGCTGGTCGGTCACGCCGGCTATGCGGTGCGGCGCTTCCAGCTCTGGATCTTTCAGGACTTCATCAAGACGCTGGCGACGGTCGATATCCGCCCGACCCAGTATTCGGTGATGACCGTGATCGGGGCCAATCCGGGCCTCAGCCAGATGGCGGTGGCAAAGCGGCTCGGGATCGAGCGCGCGCGGCTGGTGCATCTGCTCGACAGCCTGGAAGACCGCGCCTTCGTCAGCCGCGTCCCTTCCGCGACCGACCGCCGCTCCCATGCGCTGCATCTGACCGGGCGCGGCAAGACCGCGCTGGCACAGTTCAAGCGGCTCGCCGCCGAGCATGAACGGCATGTCGCCGAGAAGATCGGCAAGGAAAATCGCGAACAGCTGCTGCAGATCCTCGCCTGCTTCACCTGACCTTTCGACCGAGATTTCGGCTTGATCAGACCTGCCTCCAAATTGGGCAGGCGCGCTCTCATGCGAGCCGGCGTCCGTTCCCGACGAGCATTTCAAGCGACTGATATTGTGCAATAATCCGTCTCACGACGGCGCGGGCGAATTGTACACAATGGCATATTGCTTGCTTCGCTCAGGCTGCAATTCCCTTGCGGATGGCGTCCGACGCCTCCCGCTCACGAGAAGAGGCCAAGTACGTGACTGAAACTGTCGCCGCGATCGTCGCCGCGCACCGCGCCGGGACCATGACGCCGGCCCAAACCGTGGCGCGCAGCTATCAGCGCATCCGCGCGCACAATGATCCCGCCATCTTCATCAGCCTGCGCGACGAGAAGGATGCGCTTGCCGAGGCCGAGCGGCTCGCCGATCCGACGTTGCCACTTTACGGCGTGCCGGTCGCGGTCAAGGACAATATCGACGTCGCGGGCCTGCCGACCACCGCCGCGTGCCCGGCGTTCTCCTATGTGCCGACGCAGGACTCCACCGCAGTCGCCAAACTGCGTGCGGCCGGCGCCATCATCATCGGCAAGACCAATCTCGACCAGTTCGCCACCGGCCTGGTCGGCGTGCGCTCGCCCTACGGCATTCCCAGGAATCCGGTGCGCGGCGATCTGGTGCCGGGCGGATCGAGCTCGGGCTCCGCGGTCGCGGTATCAGCTGGACTTGTGCCGCTTGCGCTCGGCACCGACACCGCAGGCAGCGGCCGCGTCCCGGCGATGCTCAACAACATCGTCGGGCTCAAGCCGAGCCTTGGGCTGATCTCGACCACCGGCGTCGTGCCGGCGTGCCGCACGCTCGACTGCGTCTCGATATTCTCGCTCACCGTCGACGACGCGCTGGCCGCGCTCGCCGCCATGTCCGGACCCGATCAGTCCGATCCGTTCTCGCGCGACCGGCCGCTGGCCCCGCTGGCGAGCTTTCCGGCGAAGCTGAAGCTCGGCATTCCCCAAAGCGGCCAGCTGAAATTCTTCGGCGATCATGAGGCCGAGAAGGCCTATCGCGAGGCGTGCCAGCGCTGGCAGGCGCTCGGCGCCGACCTCGTCGAGTTCGACCTCGCGCCGTTCTATGAGACCGCACGGCTGCTCTATGAGGGCCCGTGGGTTGCGGAGCGCTATCTCGTGATCCGCGACCTGCTCGCGTCGTCGCCCGAGGCGGTCCATCCGGTGACGCGCGAGATCACCGTCGGCGGATCGCGCCCCACCGCTGCGGACACCTTCTCGGCGCTGTACCGCCTCGAGGCGCTGCGCCGCGTCGCCGAGCGCAGCCTCGCACACCTTGATGCGATCGTGCTGCCGACCGCGCCGACCGTCTATTCCACCGCCGATGTGCTCGCCAATCCGATCGAGCTCAACTCGCGGCTCGGCACCTACACCAATTTCGTCAACCTGCTCGATATGTGCGGCCTGGCGCTGCCGGCAGCGATGCGGCCCGACGGCGCGCCGTTCGGCATCACGCTGCTCGCCCCTGCCGGCCGTGACGCCGAGCTTGCCGGCATCGGCCGTGTCTTCCATGCCGACACGGGACTTACCCTCGGCGCCAATTCACTTCCGCAGCCGCCGCTCACGGCCGCGCCGACGCGGGCCGGCCCCGGTGAGATCACCATCGCGGTGGTCGGCGCGCATCTCTCCGGCATGGCGCTGAACCACGAGCTGACGACGCTCGATGCGCGCCTGCTGGAAGAGGCGGTCACCGCGCCGGACTACAGGCTGTATGCACTCGACACCACGCCGCCCAAGCCCGGCATGCTGCGCATCGAGGCCGGTGCGGGCGCATCGATCAAGCTCGAACTGTGGGCGATGTCACCGGCAGCGTTCGGAAAATTCGTCGCCGCGATCCCGCCGCCGCTGTCGATCGGCACGATCAGGCTCGCCGACGGACGGCAGGCCAAGGGCTTCATCGTCGAGCCTGCCGCGATCCATGGCGCGAAGGATATTTCCGCCTACGGCGGCTGGCGGGCGTTCATGGCGGAAAGGGCGAAGGCCTAGCCGCTCCGGCGGTGCGCTCCGTCGCCCCGCTCTCGCAGGGAGAGGTAAGAAGAACCTACACCGACACCGCGTAGGTCTCGTATTCCCCGCGCACCTGCTCGATATGGGCGCGCATCGCCGCGGCGGCGCCTGTCTTGTCGCCGCGCATGATGGCGACGACGACGCGGTCGTGCTCGGCGTGGGATTTTGCCAAACGCCCGAGGTTGCGGAACTGGGCGCGGCGGAACGGCTGCACGCGCACCCGCGTCGCCAGCGTGATCTCGGCGATATAGGCGTTCTGCGACCCGGCATAGATCGCGTTGTGGAAGCGCTCATTGACCTCGTGGAAGCGCTCGGGATTGCCGGTATAGCTCAGCACCCGCAATTCCTCGTGGATCGCCTCCAGCGCGTGCCGCTCCGCCGCCGTCATCCGCTCGGCGGCAAGGCCGGCGCAGATCGCTTCCAGCTCGGCCATCGCCTCGAACATGCCGGTGAGCCGTTCAAGCGAGGGGCGCGCCACCACGGCGCCGCGATGCGCGCGGGCATCGATCAGGCCGCTGGCGGCGAGCTGCCGCAGCGCTTCGCGCACCGGGGTGCGCGAGACGTTGAATCGCCGTGCAAGGTCGGTCTCATCGAGCCCCGCCCCCGGCGGCAGCGTGCCGCGCACGATCTCGTCGGCGAGCTGCAGCCGCAGCTCTTCGGCACGGGTGACCTTGTCGACCAGCGACGACGGCCGATCGATGCGGCGCACCGTCATCTCGGATTCTGCGCCCTGCGGCAGATCGTCCAGGCTCATCCTCGATCGCCCTTCAAGCACCTTTGGGTTCATCGATGACGCTGACATGGGCCGCGACGATTCTCCAGCCCTCGGGGAAACGAATCCAGGTCTGCATCTGTCGCCCCACCCTACCCGGTGCGCTGTCCCGGTAGAACAGCGTCGAGGCGATCGCGGTGTCGCGGCCATAGGTCGTGATCACGGTCCGCTCGATCTTGCGCATCAGCCCGACCGGCGAGCGTCCTGCGCGAAACGCCATGATCTCGGCATAGCCATAGAGGTTCTCGCCAATGCCGTAACGCAGCGTACGGCGGTCGTCGCGGAACAACTCGTCGAGCACGGCAACATCGTTCGAGACCAGCGCTTTCTCATATCGCTGGAACTGCGCGGTGACCTCGGCGACGACGTCGGGAATATCGATATCCATGTTAGATCCCTCTCGGCGCCGGCGCGGTCGCGACACCCATCTGTTCCAGCGCGTAGGCGACCCGCAGCGCGACGTCCTCGCGCCAGGGCGCCGCGATGATCTGCACGCCGATCGGCATCGGTTCGAGCGGCACCGGCACGGCGACCACCGGCAGGCCGATGAAGGAGATCGGCTGGGTGTGGATGCCGATATTGGCGCGCACCGGAAGCTCGACGCCGTCGAGCGTGAAACTGGCCTGGCCGATCTTCGGCGCGGTGCACGGCGTCGCCGGCGCCAGGATCACGTCGACCGACTGGAACAGCTCCAGCACCCTGGCGCGATACCAGCGGCGGAATTTCTGCGCCTTGTCGACATAGACAGCCGGGATCATCGCGCCGGCAATGAGACGGTCGCGCACCGCCGGATCGAAATCGTTGGGACGCTTGCGCAGGCGATCGAGATGCAGCGCGGCACCCTCGGTCGTGGTGATGATGTAGGCCGCGGCACGGGCGCGCGCCGCTTCGGGAAGCTCCACGGTCCGCGTGGCACCGAGCGCCTTCGCGACGCGCACGACCGCTTCTGCCGCCTCCGGAAACAGGTTCTGCTGGAAATAGCCGCCGGCGATCGCAACCCGCAGCCCACCGATATCATTGGCAAGCAAAGGTACGGTCGGCTCGACCGACTGCACGATGCAGGCCGGATCATCGGCGTCAGGTCCCTGCATGGCGTCATAGGCGAGCGCGAGATCCTTCACGCCGCGCGCCAGCGGGCCGAGATGATCGAGGCTGGCGACGAACGGATAGGACCGCGCGCGCGACAGCCGGCCGTAGGTCGGCTTCAAACCAAACGTGCCGCAGAACGACGACGGCACGCGGATCGAGCCGTTGGTATCCGAGCCGAGCGCGATCGGCACCAGCGCGCCGCCGACGGCGCTGCCGGAGCCGCCGGAGGAGCCGCCGGTCATCCGCGCCGGATCATGTGGATTGCGCGACGGGCCGTCATGCACGTTCTCGCCGGTGAAGTCGTAGGCGTATTCGCCCATGTTGAGCGCGCCGACCAGCACCGCACCGGCCGCTTCCATCCGTTCGATCAGCGTCGCGTCGCGCGGCGACGGCGGCAGGTCGCGGTTGATCTTCGAGCCGGCGCGGGTCGGAAGACCCTGCACGTCGAACAGGTTCTTCACCGCGAAGGGCACGCCGGCGAGCGGACCGACCGGCTGACCGGCGGCGATCGCGGCGTCGACCGCGCTGGCCCTGGCACGCGCGCGATCGGCGGTGACGTCGGTGAAGGCATTGAGGACCTTGTCATGCGCCGCGATCCGCGCGAGCGCAGCCTCGGTCGCGGCGAGGGCCGTGATCTTGCGGCTTGATACGGCCTGCGCGATCTCGGCGGCCGACATGGAAGCGGGAGTTTCGGACATCGCGATCTCAGGTCGAATAGACGGCAGCCGACACGACGTCGTCCGGCAGCGGGAAGTCATCGACCAGCCGCGCCAGCCGCAGCGAGACGTCGAGATTGGCGCGCACCGCGGGACGCCAGGCGTCCTCCAGCGGCAACGCCATCGCGCGGGCGACGGCGTTCATATAGTCGTCGAGATGATCGGTCATTTCGCTCCCAATAACGATTTTGCGCATGATCTCCGCGCAAACGCATTCTGCGTTTGTCGCGAGGAAAACCGGTCCCACTTTTCCGGATCATGCGTCAAGACACCGGTAGCGGCGGATGCGGGATCGCCGTCAGCAGCTCCCTTGTATAGGCGTCCTGCGGATTGCCCAAGACGTGTTCGGATGTGCCCTGCTCCACGATGCGACCGGCGCGCATCACGATGACGCGATCACACAGCAGGCGCACGACATTGAGGTCGTGCGACACGAACAGGTAGCTCATGCCCATCGACTGCTTGAGGTCCTGCAGCAAATTGAGCACCACCGCCTGCACCGAGACGTCAAGTGCCGCGGTCGGCTCGTCGAGGATCACGAGCTTCGGGTGCAGCGCGATGGCGCGCGCGATGCCGACGCGGGCCTTCTGGCCGCCGGAGAGCTGGTGCGGGAAGCGATCCAATAGATTGACCTGCAGGCCGACCAGCCGCGCAAGCTCCTCGCAGCGGGCGCGGAGCGCGTCGCGCCCGCTGATGCCGCCGAGCTGCATGATCGGGTCCGCGATCGCGCGCGCCGCGGTGAAGCGCGGGTTAAGGCTGTCGGTCGGATCCTGAAACACCATCTGGATCTCGCTGCGCCGCGGCAGCCGCGCGAAGGACTGCGGCGCGATGCCGCCGATGTCCTCGCCATCGAACATGATGCGGCCGGAAGTCTGATCGAGCAGCCGCATCACCATCATCGACGTCGTCGACTTGCCGCAGCCGGATTCGCCGACCAGCCCGACGCTCTCGCCATGGTCGATCGAGAAACTGATGCCGTCGACCGCGCGGAAGGTCTCTTCCTCGACCGGCGGCTTGCGTCCGAACAACTTTGCGAGCACCCCGCCCGCGCCCTGGCGCGGATATTCTTTGACGAGCTTTTCGACTGATAGGAGGGGTTGCTTCTGCTCCCTCTCCCCGTTCTTCACGGGGAGAGGGTTGGGGTGAGGGGCTGTATCCGCGAGCACAGTACGCGGAGAGTCCCCCTCACCCGCCACGCTCCGCGAAGAGTCCTCCTCCGGCAACAGATCCCGTAGCGACACCCCGAGCCGCGGCGTCGCGCGCATCAGCTTCCGGGTGTAGGCATGTCGGGGCGCGGCGAAGATGTCAGCCGAGACAGCGGTCTCGACCACGCGGCCCTTCTCCATCACCACAACGCGGTCGCAATAGGCGGCGGCGAGGCCGAGGTCATGGGTGATCAGGATCGTCGACATCGATCGGCGCCGGGTCAGCTCGACGATCAGATCCATCACCGCCTTCTGGGTGGTGACGTCGAGGCCGGTGGTCGGCTCGTCGGCGATCAGAAGCTGCGGATTGCAGGCCAGCGCCAGCGCGATCACGACGCGCTGGCACATGCCGCCGGACAGCTCGAACGGATAGGCGTGGTAGCGCTCGCGTGCGCGCGCGATCTTGACCTGCTCCAGCGCCTCGATCGCCTTCTCGCCGCGATCGGTGACCTGCGCCTGCTGCACATGCTGGCGCAGCACGTCCTCGATCTGGTGCCCGACCTTGCGGATCGGATTGAGCGCGGCGCGCGGATTCTGGAAGATCATCGAGACTTCGCGGCCGCGCAGATCGCGCATCTGGCTCTCGGTCGCCGACTTGACGTCGATGCCGGAGAACATCACCGAGCCCTCGGCGATCCGGCCGGCGCGATCGAGGATGCGCATCACGGCATAGGAGGTCACCGACTTGCCGGAGCCGGACTCGCCGACGATGCCGACGGTCTCGCCCTTGCCGATGGATATGTTGACGTGCTGCACCGCCTTGACGATGCCGCGACGCGTCGTGAACTCGACCGTGAGGTCGCTGACGTCGAGCAGCGGCTGGGCGGTCATGCGCACCTCCCCTCATGGGGGGCGTCATCCAAAAATGCGCAAAACAACCCCATGCAAAGGAGCGAAGCGGTAGCGCGACACCGGGCCGAGACAGGCATCATGTCCTCCGCTGCGGGTCGACGATGTCGCGCAGGCCGTCGCCGAGCAGGTTGAAGCAGAACACCGCGATCATCAGCGCAAGGCCCGGGAACAGTGCGATCCACCATTCGCCCGACACCATGAAGCCGGCGCCCTCGGCGACCATGATGCCCCACTCGGCGGTCGGTGGCCGGACGCCGAGCCCGATAAAGGAAAGGCCCGCGGCGTTGAGGATCGCATAACCCATGGTCAGCGACATCTGCACGATCATGATCGGCATGATGTTGGGCAGGATGTGCCCGAGCAGAATGCGGTATTCGCCATTGCCGGACAGCCGCGCCGCCTGCACGAAGCCGGCGTTGCGGCGGACGTTGGCCTCGGCGCGCGCGACGCGGGCGTAGAGTGGGAAGTTCACGATCGCGGTCGCGATGATGATGTTCTGCACGGTGTTGCCGAGCGCCGCGACGATGCCCATCGCCAGCACGAACAGCGGAAACGCCATGATGGTGTCGGCGATGCGGCCGACGATGCGGTCGGTCCAGCCGCCGAAATAGCCGGCGGCGATGCCGGCCAGCCCGCCCATCAGGAACACCAGCACCACGGAGGCAACCGCGATGAAGGTGTCGAGCCGCGTGGCCACGATGACGCGGCTGAAGATGTCGCGGCCGAGCTGGTCGGTGCCGAACCAGTGCGCGGCGGACGGCGGCTTCAATGCTGCCGCGGTGTCGGAGGCGAGCGGGTCGTACGGCACGACGTAGGGCCCGAACAGGACGGCAAACAGGATCAGGACCAGCAGCGCGAAGGCAAAGCCGGTGACCTTGTTTTCGCTCAAAACGTAGCGGGTCTGCTCGAACATCGCGGCAAGGGCCGACGTGCGGGCGGGACCTGCGGGCTCGACGGTTGGAGCTACGGTACTCATGCTCTAGCCCTCCAGCCTGACGCGGGGATCGATCACGCCGTAGAGGATGTCGATCATCAGATTGAGCAGCACGTACATGACCGCCATGGTCAGCACGAAGCCCTGCACCGGCGCGAAGTCGGACGCGATCAGCGCCTCGACCGCGTAGGAGCCAATGCCGGGCCAGGCGAACACCTTCTCCACCAGCACATTGGCGCCCAACAGGAAGGAGAACACCATGCTGAGCGTGGTGATGACCGGCAGCATCGCGTTGCGGAAGGCGTAGGTGACGATCACCTTGCCGGGCGACAGGCCACTGGCGCGCGCGGTGCGGACGAAGTCGGACGCCAGCACCGCCAGCATCGAGGCGCGCGTCATCCGCGCGATCGGCGCCAGCGAGAAGATCGCGAGCGTCACCGCCGGCAGGATCAATTGGCTGAGCGCCGAGCGAAACGCCTCGAAGTCCCGCGCGATCAGCGTGTCGATGAGATAGAAGCCGGTGACGGTCGGCGGCGCGCTGGCGAACACGTCGAGCCGGCCGAGCGGCGCCGGCGACCAGCCGAGCCGGAAATAGAACACATAGACCAGCACGAGCCCGGTGAAGAACACCGGCAGCGACACGCCGGCCGTGGTGGTGATGCGGCAGAGATGGTCAATCCAGGAGCCCGGCCGCGTCGCCGCCAGCACGCCGAGCGGAATCGCGATCACGATGGAGACGACGAGGCCGAGCAGAGTGAGCTCGGCCGACGCCGGCAGGCGGTTGCGCAGCTCGGCCGCCACCGGCTGGCCCGTGGTGAGCGATGTGCCGAGATCGCCGTGGGCGAGATCGTTGGTGTAGCGGACGAACTGCTCGATCAGCGGCTTGTCGAAGCCGAGCTTCTTCCGGATCTGGTCGACCGCTTCCTTGGTGGCCGCCGGACCGGCAAAATACGCCGCGGGATCGCCCGGCAGCGCACGCGTCAAAAGGAACGTCACGATCACGACCCCGATCAGCGACGGGATCGCGAACAGCAGCCGCTTGCCGATCAGGGTCAGCATGGGGGACTCGCTGTCTCTGGCCGCAACGCCACAACGGGACTAGCAGGGCTCCCTCCCCCACGCACCCGGGGTCTACCCCGGGTGCGCATCAATGATCTGCGCAAGTCGGGCAGGCCCGACTTGCGGTGGGGGAGGGTTGGGGAGAGGCTGTCTCTTATACACATCTGACGCTGCCGACGACCATGG
>NZ_JAQOSR010000213.1:0-12521 GCF_046718885.1 Bradyrhizobium sp. UFLA01-814
CCATGGTCGTCGGCAGCGTCAGATGTGTATAAGAGACAGGTCACATTGTGGAAAGAGCCCCACCCGCATCGCATTTTCAATGCGATGCGACCTCCCCCGCAAGCGGGAGAGGTGCAGGCAGTCTGCGGCATCATCGATTCAACCTGACTCCGTCGCGCTCGCGCAAATGCGACGTGAGTGGATACGGCTGCCTGCGAAGTCCGATCACGCCGTCGGCAGGGCAAGCCGTTCGATGGTTTGAATATGCCGCGCCAGCAGGCTGCAGGCCTGTTCGATGTTGCGCGCGCGTAGCGCCTGCAGGATCACGCGGTGATCCTGGCTCGGCCGCGGCCGCCAGCCGGCATTGCGTGCCATCGCGAACACCAGTCGCGAATTCGCAAGCTGCAGGCCGTCGAGGCTGGCAAGCAGTCGCGGCATCGCGCACGGCGCCACCAGCGCGTGATGAAAGGCGCGATTGGCCATCTCGAAATCCTGCACCGTCTCGGCATTGTCGCCTTCGATCATGGCGAGTTCGATCCGTGCCAGATGGGCCGATGTGAGCCTGGGGGCGGCATTGCGCAACGCGACCACTTCGAGCGCGGCGCGCATCTCGGCGATCTCCTTCACCGATCTGGTATCGAGCGGCGCGACCCGCACCCCGCGACGGGGCACCGCAACGACGAGGTGCTGCGCCTCCAATTGCCTGAAGGCCTCGCGCACCGGGACGTGGCTCGAGTGGAATTCGCGCGCGACATGGTCCTGCCGCAGCGCCGCGTCCGGCAGCAACTCGCCGCTGATGATGCGCTCGCCGATCGCCTCGGCGATGCGCCCCGCGGTGGTCGTGTTCTCACCTTCGTTCGCCATAGATTATCTATCGTAAAAACGGGTGCGCGTTCGTCCGGGCTCGGCTAGCATCGTTCTAAGTCCAAATATCATAGATAATATGTCATAGTATCTATGATCCATAGCAAACGAGAAGGCAAGCTCTATGGTTGATGTCGTGGAGATCGAACGGACCGACAGCCGCACCAGCGCAGCGCCCCGCAAGACCTGGGAGCGTGCCGAGGCTGAAGCACTCTATAACCTGCCGTTCGCGGACCTGATGTTTCAGGCGCAAGGCGTGCATCGCGCCAACTTCAATCCGAACCACGTCGAAACCGCGAGCCTGCTCAGCATCAAGACCGGCGGCTGCCCGGAAGACTGCGGCTACTGCTCGCAGAGCGCGCATTACGACACCGGCCTGAAAGCCACCCGCCTGATGCCTCGGGACGAAGTGGTCGCGGTCGCGCAGCGCGCCAAGGACGCCGGCGCAACCCGCTTCTGCATGGCCGCGGCCTGGCGCAGCCCGAAGGACCGCGATCTCGATCAGGTCTGCGACATGGTCAGCGCGGTGAAGGGCCTCGGCATGGAAACCTGCGTCACGCTCGGCATGCTGACGCCAAAGCAGGCCGAGCGTCTCTCCGACGCCGGGCTCGATTTCTACAACCACAACGTCGACACCTCGCCCGAGTTCTACGACAAGATCATCACCACCCGCACCCTGCAGGACCGCATCGATACGCTCGCGCATGTGCGCGACGCCGGCATCAAGGTCTGCTGCGGCGGCATTATCGGCATGGGTGAACAGGTCGATGATCGGCTCGGCATGCTGATGCTGCTTGCCAATCTCCCCAGCCATCCGGAGAGCGTGCCGATCAATCTGTGGAACGAGGTCAAGGGCGTGCCGGTCAACGACACCGCAGAACGGCCCGATCCGATCGCGCTGGTGCGTCTGGTCGCCACCGCGCGGATCATGATGCCGAAGAGCGTGGTGCGGCTGTCGGCCGGACGGCAATACATGACCGACGAGCTGCAGGCGATGTGCTTCCTTGCCGGCGCGAATTCGATCTTCATCGGCGATGTGCTGCTGACCACCAGGAACCCGCAGCGCGATCGCGACGCCAATCTGCTGGACCGGCTCGGCATCAACTCCGCCCTCGCCTGAGCGTACCTCCGGCACGCGTGCGGCGGGATTAGCCGCGCGACCAACGACAAATCTGAGAGAGAAGCATGAGCGCAATCCATGCGGCCAAGGTCGCTGATTACGCCGCGGCCTTGCACGCCCTGAGCAAGGACGATCGGCTGCGCGGTCTCAAGCCGCGCGCGGGCACCGATTTCGTCTCGAACGACTATCTGGCGCTCGCGAGCGCGCCGCGCATCAAGCAGGCCGTCTCGGCCGCGCTCGAGGCCGGCACGCCGATCGGCGCCGGTGGGTCGCGGCTGCTGCGCGGCAATTGCGAGGAGCACGAACGGCTGGAGGCCGAAGCCGCCGCGTTCTTCAAAGCCGAGACCGCATTGTTCTTCGGTGGCGGCTACGTCGCCAATTTCGCCGTGCTGACGACGCTGCCGCAACGCGGCGACCTCCTGGTGCTCGATTCTCTCGTGCACGCCAGCATCCATGAGGGCGCGCGGGCCGGCCGGGCCGAATTCCGGATCAGCGCGCACAATGATCCCGGGTCGGTCGAAGCCACCATTCGCGGCTGGCGCGCCGAGGGTGGCACGGGCCGGGTCTGGATCGTGGTCGAAAGCGTCTACAGCATGGATGGCGACGTCGCGCCGCTCGACGACCTCGTCGCCATCGCGGACCGGCACGACGCGTTCCTGATGGTGGACGAGGCGCACGGCACCGGCGTCTATGGCGAGCAGGGGCGCGGGCTGACGGCGACCTATGAGGGGCGCGAGAACCTCGTGATCGTTCATACCTGCGGCAAGGCGCTGGGCGCCGCCGGCGCGCTGGTCACGGCCTCGACGGTGCTGCGCGACTTCATGGTCAATCGCTGCCGCCCGTTCATCTTCGCCACCGCGCCGTCGCCGCTTGTGGCCGTTGCCGTGCGTGAGGCGCTGCTGATCCTGCAGCAGGAGCCCGAGCATCAGCAGCGCCTGGCAAAACTGGTCGCGTTCACGCATCGCGAGCTCGACCTGCGCGGTTGGCGCAGCCCGTCGCGCTCGCAGATCGTGCCCTATATCGTCGGCGACAATGCGCGCGCGATGCGGCTGGCGTCTGCGCTGCAGGCGCGCGGCTTCGATATCAGAGGCATCAGGCCGCCGACCGTGCCGGCGGGCACCGCGCGGTTGCGAATTGCGCTGACCCTCAATGTCGATGAGAGCGACGTGCGCGCGCTGCTCGATGCGCTGGTCGAGGAGACGAAGGGCTGGTCGCGATGACGAGCCGGATCGTGGTGACCGGCACCGATACCGGGATCGGGAAGACGGTGTTCTCCGCAGGCCTCGCCGGTTTCCTCGGCGCGCGCTACTGGAAGCCGGTTCAGGCCGGCATCGAGGAGGAAACCGATGCGCAGCTGGTCGCGCGACTTGGCGGGCTCCCGGCCGATCGCATCGTGCCGGAGCGATACCGGCTTCGAACGCCGGCTTCGCCGCATCAGTCCGCCGCACTCGACGGCGTGCGCATCGATCCTGCCGCGCTCGGCGTGCCCGATGTCGGGGACCGGCCGCTGGTGATCGAGGGCGCCGGCGGGCTGATGGTGCCGCTCGACGGCGGCACGCTCTATATCGACGTCTTCGCGCGATGGCGCCTTCCGGTCGTGCTCTGCGCCCGCACCGCGCTCGGCACCATCAATCACTCGCTATTGTCGGTCGAGGCATTGCGCAAGCGCGGGATCCACATTCTCGGGATCGCATTCATCGGCGAGAGCAATCCCGAGAGCGAGCGCGCGATTTGCGAGATCGGGCAGGTGCGCCGGCTGGGCCGGTTGCCCTGGCTTGCTCCGCTTGCGGCAGACACGCTGCAGGCAGCGTTCAAGGCGTCGTTCCGGCGGGAAGATTTCAATCCATGACATCCGCTCGGAAGTCGCCGATCTGGCACCCGTTCACCCAGCACGCGCTGCACGGCGAGATGACGAGGATCGTGCGTGGCGAGGGAGCCTATCTCTACACCGCGGATGATCGCCGCATCATCGATGCGATCGCATCCTGGTGGGTCGTGACCCATGGCCACTGCCATCCGCACATCGTGCGCGCGATCCAGGACCAGGCGGAGCAGCTCAACCAGATCATCTTCGCGGGCCATACTCACGATCCGGCCGAACAGGTCGCCGCGCAACTCCTGAAGCTGGCGCCTGATGGGCTCGATTACGTGTTCTTTTCCGACTCTGGCTCGACCAGCGTGGAGGTGGCGCTGAAGATGGCGCTTGGCTACTGGCACAATATCGGCGCGACGCGCACCCGCATCATCGTGATGGAGCATTCCTACCATGGCGACACGATCGGGACGATGTCGGTCGGCGCGCGCGGCGTCTTCAACAAGGCTTACGAGCCGCTGCTGTTCGACGTCGCGTCGATCCCGTTTCCTGCGCCCGGTTATGAACAGACAACGCTCGATGCGCTCGAGGCCGCGTGCAACGCGGAAACCGCGGCCGCGTTCATTGTCGAGCCGCTGATCCTGGGCGCCGGCGGGATGCTGATGTATCCGCCCTGGGTGCTGAAGGAGATGAAGCGGATCTGCGAAACCCACGATGTGCTGTTCATCGCCGACGAGGTGATGACCGGCTGGGGCCGCACCGGCACATTGTTCGCGTGCGAGCAGGTTGACATCACGCCGGATATCGCCTGCTATTCAAAAGGCCTCACCGGCGGTTCGCTGCCGCTCGCGGTGACGCTCTGCCGGGCAGAGATCTACGACGCGCATTATTCCAGCGATCGTTCCCGCACCTTCTTCCATTCCAGTTCCTACACGGCGAACCCGATCGCCTGCGCCGCCGCAAAAGCAAACCTCGAACTCTGGCAACACGGCGCGGGCGCGCGCGTCGCCGCGGTGGCTGCGATGCAGGAGCGCCTGATCGCACCGTTCCGCGCCGACGCGCGCTTCGAGAACGTCCGTCGCACCGGGACCATCACCGCGCTTGATCTGAAGGCAGTCGATGCGGGCTATCTCGCCGGCATCGGCCCAAAACTTCAGGCCTTCTTTGAACGGCGCGATCTGCTGTTGCGGCCGCTCGGCAACACGATCTACGTCATGCCGCCCTACTGCGTCACGGACGCGGATCTCGAGGAGATCTACGACGGGATCAGGTGTGCGGCCGACGAACTGGCTTGAGGACGCGCTTGGCGCCCGATAGTCCAGGATTGATGAATGCATCGCGAGTCGTTGTGCCTGCGATGGGGTGTCATACGACATCGGCGTGCCCTTGCAGGCACGCCGATGAACTCGATCATGAGTGTTGTTGTGGCGCCGGATGCGGCCTCGCAGCGGGATGTGGCCGTGGTGCCGGATGAGGCCGCGGCGCCGGTCGCGACACCTGCGGCGGCGCGGGCCGATGCACAACCGCTTGCGCGACGCGCGGTGCCGGCGGATGCGCAGCCGCGCGTGCCTGCGGCGGTGCATGCTGCGCGAGCTGCGGTCTTGACGCCGGCGGAGCGGCGTGCGGCGCCGGTGCAGGATGTGCGCCTGCGCCGGGCAAAGCATGCGCAGTCGGCGGGGCGTGTGCCGGCGGCAAAGCGTTCCCGGTCGGTAGAGCGTGTCCGGCCGGCGAAGCATTTGCTGTCAGCAGGGCGTGTCCTGGCGGCGGAGCACTCCCCGTCGGGAGAGCATGTCCCGTTGGCAAGGCGTGCTCGGCCGTGGGCTGCGCATGTCGGGGCGGCGGCGCCGCAATCGGCTTGCCTGGGTGCGCGGCGATCACGCCGGCACCGCTGAACCGTGCTGCGTGCGCGGTCGCGGCGACCGCCGGATGACCATGGTTGTTGGCGAGCGTCAGCGCCGGATTCTTCATCGCTGCTTCCGCGTGTCGCGTCTGCTCGCCGGTCGCAGCCACGTGGTGCTCGCCCTGGGCAGCAAGCTGCTGCGGCGTCGGCTTTACCGCGGTCCCGCCGGTGCCGCCGTTGTAGCTGACGTTGGTCGTGTTGTTGACGACGGTCTTGTTGTAGACGTTGGTGACCGAGACGTTCGAGATGTTGTTGACGGAGCTGTTGTAGAAGAAGCTGCCGCCGCGCCAGTAGCCGCCCTCATAGCCGACGCCGGTGTAGCCGAAGCCATAAGAGATGCCGCCGTAGAAGCCGACGGTCGCGCCCCAATATCCGGCGTGGAAGGCGTAGGCGCCGTCGCTCCAGCCCCAATAGCCGGGTGTCCACAGCAATTCAGGCGCCGGCGGACGCACCCATGTGCCGGGCACCCAGTAGTAACCGGTGTCGTCGTTCCATGCCCAATAGCCCGGAGTCCAGATGTAGCCGGGCGCGGGGATCGGCGGCTGGACATAGACCGGCAATGGCGGCGGCGCCGCATTGACGGTGATGCCGATGGCAAGCTGCGCGCGTGCTGGCGCGGGCGGTGAGAGACAGCAGAGGCTGAGAGCCAAGGCGAAAGGCAGTCCGGCGATGCGGCGCATGGCACATACTCCAATCTTCTTCCCCCAGCGTTGGAGTCGAATAGTGGCGGCGACATGAACCCGTTGTGAATGTTTGTGCTGACACCGTGATTTCGAGATCGCGCGACGGCGGGATCGTTAACGACGGCGAATGCAAGTCAGCTCGGTGTCAGGATGGAACGCGACGGTGCGGTCGCGTCAGCTTCATCACTGCGCCAAATAGTCGAATTTTCGATTTGAATTGGACGACGACCCCCTGCGCGTCATCAATCGGTACCCGGAGCATCCGGCTGCCAAAGGCCGGGCAGGGAGGTTTGGCATGGCGCGATCCGCCGACATCGACATCAACGCGGGCGCGCGCCTCGACAGGCTGCCGATCTGCGGATTCCACTGGCGCATCCTGGCCCTGATCGGCGCCGGCATGTTCCTCGATGCGTTTGATATCTATCTGGCCGGCGGCGTGCTGGGCGCCGTGCTCAAGGAAGGCTGGTCGACGCTCGAACTCAACGCCGCGTTCGTCTCCGCGACCTTCGTCGGGATGACGATCGGCGCGTGGTGCTCCGGCATCCTCGGCGATCGGTTCGGTCGCCGCTTCTCCTACCAGATGAACCTCGCGATTTTTGGCCTCGCGTCGATCGCCGCGGCCTTTGCGCCGAACATGATCGTCCTGATCGGCCTGCGTTTCATCATCGGCATTGGCCTCGGCGCGGAGATCGTGGTCGGCTATGCGACCTTGACGGAATTCGTGCCGGCTTCCTCGCGTGGACGCTGGATCGGGCTGCTGGCCGTGATCACCAATTTCTCGCTGTTCGTATCCTCCATGGTCGGTCTATGGGTGATCCCGACGCTTGGATGGCGCTACATGTTCGGCCTTGTCGGTTGCCTTGCGATGGTCGTCTGGTTTCTGCGCAAGTCGATGCCGGAATCGCCGCGCTGGCTCGCCGCCAACGGACGTGCCGATGAAGCCGAGAAGATCCTGTCGGCGATCGAAGCCGAGGCCGCGCGCAAGGCGGTACTTCCTGCCGTCGCTGCCCGCGCGCCGGCGCAGGAGTCTCCCGGCGCGGTCTGGCGTCTGTTCCAGCCTCCGTATCTCGCGCGCACGCTGCTCGGCAGCCTGTTGCACATCGTCGTCGGCTTCAGCCTCTACGGGTTCATCGGCTGGCTGCCGACCTTCATGGTCAAGGGCGGCCATAGCGTGGTTTCCTCGCTGGGATACACCACCGTGATGGCGCTGGGCGGTCCGGTCGGATCGCTGATCGGGCTCGTGCTGGCGGACCGGCTCGGACGCAGGCTGTCGATCGTCTGCTCGTCGATTGCGGCAGCGCTGCTCGGTATCGCCTATCCATACATGCCGGATGGTGTTGCGCTCGCAGCCGTGGGCTTCCTGCTGATCACGGCGATCTACGTGATGCTGGCGACCGGATTCGCGATGCACGTTCCCGAACTGTTTCCGACGCGGTATCGGCTTCGCGGCACGGCGATCTGCGCCACGTCCGGACGCATCGCGACCGCGCTGGTCCAGTACGTCGTGGTCGCGATCTTCGCCTGGCAGGGGCTGACCGGCGTGCTGACGACCCTGGCCGGCATCCTCGTCTTCCAGGCCGCGGTCTTTCTCGTGTTCGGTTTCGAGACCAAGGGACGATCTCTGGAGGACGCGTCGGCGGTCACGGACGCCGAGGCGGGAGAGCGGTCGTCGATGGCGCGGAGGCCGGCGGACCTCGGCGCCTAGTTCAGGTCGGAGCAGGCCGCCCTGATCCGGTCGCGGAGCCAGCCATTGGCATTGCTCTGATCGTATCTGCGGTGCCAGTACAACATCCAGTCGAATGGCGCGGACTCGAACGGCAGTTCCTCCATCCTCAGATCGTCGTCCATCAGCACGGTTGCGAGGTGCCTCGGCATCACCGCGAGCAGATCGGTCTTCTTCAAGACGTGAGGCACGACCAGCCAATGCGGGACGTTCAGGGCGATGCGTCTTCGATGGCCGCGTTCAGCGAGCACGTCGTCGACGAAGCGAAGATCGGTCGGGCTCATCGAGACCTTCATGTGCTCCTGCGCGATGAAGCGCTCGAAGGTCAGCCGTGCGCGCTTGATCTGGTGTCCGCGTCGCATCAGGCAGACCATGCGGTCGCGCAGCAACGTCTCGGAACGGATCGATGCGGAATGTTCGAGCCCCATGCTCACCGCGACGTCGATCTCGTCCCGCTCCAGCGCATCGATCGTCAGGGCAGGCGGCAGATGGATCGTGTTGTAGGAGATCCGTGCGTCCTGCGGCCGTGCTGCGGCCAGTCGCGGCAGCAGCAGGCACGCGAGAATGTCCGACATCCTGATCGTGAAGGTGCGTTCCGTCCGGTTTGGATCGAAGCCGGCGTCGCTCGCCATCACGCGCTCGACCTGGCGCAGGACCTGGCGCAGCGGCTCCGCCAGTTCGGTGGCGCGGGGCGTCGGTTTCATCCCGGTCGTGGTCCGCACCAGAAGCTCGTCCTTGAACATCCCGCGCAATCGGTTGAGCGCATTGCTCATCGCCGGTTGACTGAGGCCGACGCGGTCTGCCGCCTTGGTGACGTGACGCTCGGCCAACAATGCGTCCAGCGCGACGAGCAGATTGAGGTCGATGGATCGAAGGTTCATCCATCATTCATATCGTGAATGACGAAAGATCACAAATCCATTTCATCCATGATGATGCAGGGCGTATCAATCGATCCGACCAAGGAGGCATCAATGAGCTTTGAGACGATCAAGCACGACGTGAAGATCTGCATGTTCGACCAGTACGGCACGGTCGTCGACATGCAGGGCGGCCTGACCAGGATCGCCGCGCCGTTCCTCGAGAAGAAGGGCTGGAAGGGCGATCCGAATTCCTTCGTCACGTGGTGGCGTCGCACGCATTTCGAGAATTCGATGATCGATGCGCTGCTGCATCGCGAGCACACGCCCTATCGCGAGATCGGGCACCGCGCGGTTGCCCACGTCATGGACCGCGCGAAGATCGACTACACGATGGACGATGTGCGCACCCTCGTGGGCGAGATCGAGAAGCTGGTGCCGTTTCCGGAGGTGCCGGACGCACTGGCGCAGCTGCAACGCAAGTATAAGCTCGTCGTGCTCTCGAACGGCGATCCGGACATGCTCGAGACCGCGAAGCAGTACCACAAGGTCCCGTTCGATCGCGTGATCTCGGTGACTGAGGCCAATTCGTTCAAGCCGCATGTCGCGACCTATACGAAAGCGGCCGAGATCATGGGCGTGAAGCCGGCGCAGGTGCTGTTCGTGGCCAATCATGCCTTCGACTGCATCGGCGCCAAGTCCTCCGGCATGCGGACGGCTTTCATCGACCGGCGCAGCCGCCCGTTCGGCATCACGCCGCACCAGCCCGATATCCTGGTGCCGTCGATGAAGGACCTCGCCGATGCGATCGTCTGATCGCGAGCCGCTGTCGGGCATCAGGGTCCTCGACCTCTGCCGGGTGGTCTCCGGTCCGTTTGCCACGATGCAGCTCGGTGATCTCGGCGCCGACATCGTCAAGATCGAGGATCCCAGGCAAGGCGACGAAAGCCGCCGTTACGGCCCGCCGTTCATCGGCGGCGAGAGTGCGTATTTCCTGTCGGTGAACCGCAACAAGCGAAGTTGCGCCATCGATCTGAAGTCGCCGGCGGGGCGCGACGCGGTGCTCGATCTTGCATCCGTCGCAGATGTCGTCATCGAGAACTTCCGTCCCGGTACCCTGGACAAATGGGGGCTCGGCTTCGACGCGCTGAGGGCCCGCAAGGGCGACATCATCCTGTGCAGCATCTCGGGGTTCGGGCGCACCGGCGCCGACGCCGCGCGCCCCGGCTACGATCTGATCCTGCAGGGCGAATCCGGCGTGATGGACATCACCGGCGATCCGGATGGGCCGCCGACCAAGGTCGGCACGTCGATCGCCGACCTCGTCACGGGCCTCTATGCGTCGCATTCGGTGCTGGCTGCCCTGATGCGGAAGAGCCGCACCGGCGAGGGCGGCCGGGTCGACGTCTCCATGCTCGACGCCATGGCATCGCTCCTGACGTTCAACGCCGGCATGTACTTCGCCACGGGAGAAAGCCCGAGGCGCCGCGGCAATGTCCATCCGACCATCAGCCCGTACGAGCCGTTCGAAACCAGCGATGGCTGGATCAATGTCGGGGTCGCGAACGACAAGTTCTGGGCGGCCTTCTGCGACGTCATCGGCCGTTCGGAACTGCGCGAGGACGTCCGCTTCGTAACCGCTCCGAAGCGCGCGGCGAGCCGCAACGAGCTCGTCGCGATCCTTTCGCCGATCTTTGCCCGGGGAAGCCGCGCCGACTGGCTGCAGGCGCTCGGCGCGGCAGGCATTCCGTGCGGCGCGATCAAGTCGGTCGGCGAGGTCTGCGAAACGCCGCAGCTCACGCAGCGCGGAATGGTCCAGACCATCAGCCATCCGGCCGCGGGAGATGTGAAGTTCATCGCGAGGCCGACGCGGTTCGGCGACGACCCGCCGCCACCTTCCACGCCGCCGCCGATGCTCGGCGAACACACGAGCGAAGTGTTTGCGGAATGGCTCGGCTGGAGCGACGATCGGCTCGGGAGATTTGCCGACGCGGCCGCGTTCGGCGACTTTGGACGGACGTTCGTGCGATCGCCCGTGTGAGTATCGTTATCCAGGCATCGTCATGAGAGCTATCGCCGAGCAGATGCCGCGTCGCGCCGTCGGTGACGAGCGGCAGGCGTCCGGATCGTTCTTCCTGTCTCTTCGGGCTTGAGATCGCCTACCGGGACGAGACGTGCATCGGACCGCAATCTGACACTTTGCCTTGCGAGGCAGCGCTCCCTCGGACGGGGCACTGGCATTGCCAGGATCGATATCCGGTTTCATACTGTGGCATAGGCCGGAGCCGGCCAGCTAACCTGTCGGCGCGGCCGACCCGGAGAATGCAAGAGACGATACCGGGTTACTGAGCGGCGGAGAGACGGCGATGTCGTTTCGTCTCGCATTTACCTTTGTGTCGATAGCGGCGCTGCTGTTTGATCCGACCGACGCCGTGTCGCAGGACATGCTGCGGAATGTCGACCTCAACAGTCCGGAAATGACGACGTCGGAGATGACGCGCGCCGAGGTCGACGCGCTCCTCAAGTCGGTCCCTCAAGGGGACGGGCGCACTGCGGATTTGGATGGAAAGCGACTGTCGCACCTCGATCTCTCGGGCCTCGACTTCACCGGCGGCAACCTTCATCTCGTAAAGCTCAACCGGGCCAATCTGAAAGGCGCCCGCTTCGATCGGGCCACCTTGAACCAGGCCTGGCTGATCGACGCAGACTTGACGGGGGCGTCCCTCGTCAAGGCATCGCTGCTCGGCACGCAGATGCAACGCGCCAGGCTTGGCGGCGCCGATTTGAGCGGCGCCCGGATAACCGCCGATCTTTCCGGCGCCAGCCTGATCGGGGCCAGGCTTGCGGGCGCCGATCTGAGCGCCGACATGCGCAACCAATCGATGGGCCTGATGCGTGGCGTGCTCAAATCCGCCGATCTGCGGAATGCGGATCTCAGCGGCGCCAATCTCTCGCGCGCCGATCTCGAATTCGCGCAACTGCAGAACGCCAATCTGGCGAACTGCAGCCTCTACAGAGCTGACCTTGCGGGAGCCGACCTGTCCGACGCCAATGTCGCCGGCGCAGATTTCACCGAGACCGATCTTGCGTCGGCCCTCTTGCCGGGCGCGGCCGCGCTGGCCGAGGCCCGCAATCTGGACAAGGCCCGGAACTTGAACCTGGCGCGGCGCCCCCGTTAGGGATCGAATTGCAGTGTCCTGCGACAAGACCTATGTTCTGTCTTGAGAACCACGCAGCCGCTCATCGTGCGGCGGGCAGGACCACGGTGGATGGTTGCATGTGGCACCGGAGGTGACGCCATGACCATTTCTCCCAAACTGCACAATTATCTCGCTGCAGAAAACATCGAGTACGACGAAATCCCGCACGTACTGACGATGTCGTCCGCCCTTACCGCCCAGGCTTGTCACGTCTCGGGCGATCGCTTGGCCAAGGCCATCGTGCTGCGCCGCAACGACGGGTACCTGCTCGCCGTGCTGCCGGCATCGCATCACCTCAGGCTGGCGGATCTCAGGGCGAGATTCGGTGACGATATCGCTATGGCCGCCGAAAGCGAGATCGATCGGCTGTTCACGGACT
>NZ_JAQOSR010000214.1:0-12501 GCF_046718885.1 Bradyrhizobium sp. UFLA01-814
GCATTGAGACCGTCTTGAATCCTGGGATCAGGGATGGTGTCTCGCCTTCATATTCACGCACCACGACACCTGGCCAGGGTGCCGTATCCTTGTAGCCCGTGGCTTGAGCCTCGGCGGGCCTGATCATGGCAGTCGAAACCGCTGCCAACGCGATTCCCAGTGCGGACCTTCGATCGACCTTCCTCATCGCTTTTCTCCCGACGTTACCGAACGAGCCGCCGCAAATGCAGCGCGCAAGGTTCGTGGTGAACGGTGGTGCGAAACCGAAAAAAGAACGGCCTCTAGGAGAGCGTGCCTGCCGATGGCACCAGTGCTGCTCGTTTGCCCGGACGGTGATTTCGGCGCGTCCCGTTTCAAGGGCCGTGACATTCTACGCCACCTGACGCATCCGGGGAACAGGTGGCGTTGCACGAAGACACTGCGGCCTGTCGGAAATGTCCGAAATTGGCCTTTAGCCGGCTTGAACCAAGTGCGCCTCGCTTGTCCGCACCCGGGGCTGATGCGGACATTCGTCGGCAGGCGGATCTGTGGGCATACGTCCAGTGCTTTCCGGAATGCTGCCCCCGAAGGCAGTCCCGCTTTGATCTAGATCAAGATCGCCTTAGACGAGTGAGTGTCACCTGCATCAGCTTCAGGGCGGCCAGTGCGGCACCGCGGCATTCGTGGGGCGAACAGAGGCCAAGCGCGCAGATTGGGATGTTGGACCACGGTCCGATGTCACGCGAGGATTTTGCCACGTAGCGCGGAAAAGATCGGCTGGGAGGTGACGCCTTGCGAGCGAAGTCCAGGCGCGCGCGCGATATCGCCATTTGCGATGGTCCGTCAGATATCGACCAGATGATCTGCATACCCGGCGGCACATTCCGCATGGGCTCGGACAAGCATTATCCGGAGGAGGCGCCGGCACATCGGGTGAGTGTCGATGGCTTCTGGATGGATCGCCATCCTGTCACAAACAAGCAGTTCGGAAAGTTCGTCAAGGCTACAGGTCACGTTACCGTGGCCGAGATTGCGCCCGACCCGAGAGACTATCCCGGGATTCTGCCGCACATGATTTATGCGGGCTCCTTGATGTTCTTGCCGCCACGGCACCCGGTCGGCCTGCGCGATTTCAGCCAGTGGTGGACCTTCGCCAGGGGGGCTGACTGGCGGCATCCCTACGGACCGAATAGCAACATCGATGCGCTCGATCATCATCCCGTCGTGCACGTGGCTTTCAACGACGCGCTTGCCTACGCGCAATGGGCTGGCAAGGAACTGCCGACCGAAGCGGAGTGGGAGATTGCGGCACGCGGCGGGCTCGATGACGCCGAGTATGCGTGGGGTGACGAATTCATGCCGCGCGGCCGTCACATGGCCAACACCTGGCAGGGTGATTTTCCGCACCAAAACACCAATGCCGACGGTTTCGAACGCACCTCGCCAGTCACCGCATTCCCGCCGAACGGCTACGGCCTTTACGACATGATCGGCAACGTCTGGGAATGGACAGCCGACTGGTATTCCCCCAGGCATGAGGCGGATGTGACGAAGGCCTGCTGCATCCCGGAGAATCCGCGCGGCGGGCGTGAGGCCGACAGCTACGACCCAAGAACAACCAACGTGAAGATTCCACGGAAGGTCATCAAAGGCGGCTCGCATCTGTGCGCGCCGAATTACTGCCGACGTTACCGGCCGGCAGCGCGTCACGCGGAGCCGGTTGATACTTCCACGAGTCATCTTGGCTTTCGATGCATCAGTCGGGGAGTTCCCAATGCATCATAAACAGGAGAGCGTAGCCATGTTGAGTTCTATGTTGCCCGACGAGCCGTCGCCGCCTACTGGAACGCCGCCCCGCAAGACATCTGGCTGGCTCAAGGGGGTCTGCGCCTCGCTGCTCAGCACGACGATGCTGATGGCCTTGTCCGGTCCGGTCAGTACACCGGCCTTGGCACAAAACCAGCAAAAGCCAAACATCCTCTTCATCATGGGTGACGACATCGGCTGGATGCAGCCGAGCATCTACCACCGCGGATTGATGGTCGGGGAGACGCCCAATATCGATCGCATCGGCAACGAAGGCGCAATGTTCACGCACTACTACGCTGAGCAGAGCTGCACGGCCGGGCGTACGGCCTTCTTAACCGGCATGCAGCCCGTTCGCGTCGGCATGGTCTTGCCGGAAATTCCCGGTAGCCCATCCTATCTGCGGACGGGGACGCCGACGCTTGCCAAGTTCCTGCTCGATCTCGGCTACACCACCGGCGAGTTCGGCAAGAACCATCTCGGCGACCACACCGAGTCGCTGCCGGCTGCGCAAGGCTTCCAGGAATACTGGGGCTATCTCTATCACCTCGACGCCATGCAAGGGGTGAGCTTCCCCGACATCAACAAAACCGCGACCCAGCAGACCCTTGCGCCGCCATGCAAGAACACGCCGATCCCCGGCGTGGCTGAGGTCCCCGGCGCTGTAGATCCCAGGACCACGGTTTGCCTGACGCCGCCGCGTCCGATGCTCGCCTGCAAGTCCTCGGACGGCACCGCAAAGAACATGACCTGCAAGGATGAGGGCCCGCTGACTCTCGAGCGATCCAAGACCGTGGACGAAGAAATCTCGGCCAAGGTCGTTGACTTCCTCGATCGCAACGACCCGAAGAAGACCAACAAGCCGTTCTTCGTCTGGTACAACCCGGCGCGAATGCACATCACGACCGTGCTGCCGGACAAGTATCTGACCATGGTGGGCGAGCCTGGCGGCAAGGATTGGGGCGTCAACGAAGCCGGCATGAAGCAGATGGATGACAACATCGGCGTGGTACTGAAGAAGCTCGAAGACTTGGGCCAACTCGACAACACGATCGTCGTCTTCACCACCGACAACGGCGCCGAGACCATCACCTTCCCGGACGGCGGCGTCACACCGTTCAAGGGCGGCAAGCTGAGCACCTGGGAGGGCGGCATGCGCGCTCCGATGGTGATTCGCTGGCCCGGCGTCATCAAGCCCGGCACGGTCAAGAACGAAATGTTTTCCGCCCTCGACTGGCTCCCGACCCTCGTCGAGATCGCCGGCGGGCCCAAGGGCGACGCACTGAAGCAACAGGTCGAGGCCGGCTATCCTAATATGGTCAAGACCACCCTCGACGGTGTTAATCAGATCGACTATCTGAGCGGCAAGTCCGACAAGTCGGCCCGCGACCACTTCCTGTATTACTCCGGCAAGGAGCCGTCGGCGGTCCGCTACAAGAACTGGAAGATGTACTTCGCGATGGTGTCGGACTCACCAGCTGGCTTCATTGCCGGTGTGCAGCCCTACTCCTGGACCCAGGTCGTCAACATCAAGCGCGATCCTTTCGAAACCTCCGTTGGTACACAGCTGAAGACGTTGTTCGGCATGGCCGGGGCTATTGCTTCTCCGTCTACTGCCTACGTCTATGATTGGAACATGCTGCCGATCGGCCAGCAGCTGTGGCTGAGGCACCTAGAGACCTTCATCAAATTCCCGCCGCTGCAGGACCCGGCCAGCTACAACCTGGAACAGGTCATGCAGCGAGTGAAGGACATGAAGACGGCCGGCCGCAGCGACTAATGGCAACATCTGGCCGCGATTGAGAACAACAGAAGCGGCCGGCGCGAAAGCGCCGGCCGCCTGTCCCCGGGCATCCAGAAACTCCACGAGAAGCGCAAGATGAGGCTTTCAACGAAGATTGGGCCGAAGCTCTCTGTGACTGCGACCGCCGGAGATCGAGCATGAATCGGCGCAGGCACATCTGTTTCGGCATGGTGGCATCGTTCGTTGCCATGATGGTCGCTCCTGCGTCAGCACAACAGCAAAAGCCGAACATTCTCCTCATTCTCGCCGACAACATCGGCTATGGCGACATCGGAGCTTACGGCGGCGGCGAACTGCGCGGGGCGCCGACGCCGCGCATCGACCGGCTTGCCGCCGAAGGCTTGCGGCTGACGCAGTTCCTGGTCGAGCCGTCCTGTACCCCGTCGCGCGCCGCCTTGATGACCGGGCGCTATTCCATTCGCTCCGGTCTGTCGCTGGTGGCTGTCGAGGGGACTCCAATCTCGCTGCCGGCAACAGAAATCACCATGGCCGGAATGCTACGCGAGGCAGGCTACGCCACGGCGATCTTTGGCAAATGGCATCTCGGTGCCCAGCCTTATAGCCAGCCGCAGAACAAGGGTTTCGACGAATTCTACGGCATCCCACCCGGCGACACCTGGGATGCCTTCCTCATGATCGAGCAGGCTCGGCAGACCAAGACGCTCGATATCCCGATCGATAAGGGGCCACAGATCGTGGAGGCCGCGCGTGGGGAGCCGCTCAAAGCGGTGAAACCCTACACGGCGGACGTGCGGCGCGAGATCGACTGGGAGCTGGCGGAGCGCGGCGTCGATTTCATGCGGCGCCAGAAGGCCGTCGGCAAACCGTTCTTCCTCTATCTGCCGATATCGCGGACGCACTTTCCGAACCTGCCGTCAAAGCGGTTCGAGGGCCAATCCCGCGTCGGCCAGTTCGGTGATTCCCTGATGGAAGGCGATGCCATCGTCGGCAGAATGCTCGATGCACTCGATCAGCTCGGTCTCGCGCGCGACACCATCGTGGTGTTCGCGTCCGACAATGGCCCTGACGGTCCCGTCTCGCGCCCATTCGGCGGCGGCATGCCGGACATGGGCTCGTCCGGGCCGTGGCGCGGGGCGCTGGGTGACATAAGTGAAGGATCGATCCGCACCGCCGCCATCATTCGCTGGCCGGAGCGAGTAAGGCCTCGATCGTCCAACGCCATGTTTTCGATCATGGATTTCTTCCCAACCTTCGCGCGGATAGCCGGCGGCAAGGTGCCGGATGATCGCCCGATCGACGGTATCGATCAGACCGACCTGCTGCTTGGCGGGAACGACAACGGGCGTCGCGAACATCTCCTAACCTTCGTCGGCCCGTCTCTCGTTGCGGTGCGCTGGAAGCAGTTCCGCATCTATTTTGTCGACGTGGCGCCGGGCCGTAGCGGCCCCGGCGGCGCGACCCTCTTGGGAGGAGTCGGCGCCAGCGCAGCACCGATGAACGGCTATCCCAAGGTGTTCAATATCGAAGCGGACCCCCACGAGGAACACAACATCGGAGAGATGTACGAATGGGTGATCGGCCCGGCGCTGAAGACGGTCGAGGAATACAAGGCAAGCCTCGTGAAATCGCCGAACCCGCCGGCCGCGAACATGACTCGCTTTTGAACAGCGGCATGCAGCAACGCAATTCAACGCCATGGAGATCGAGGATGAGTACGACCCCGAACACTTGGCCCAGCATTCTCGCCATCATGGGCGACGACATCGGCTGTTGCAACATCAGCGCCTTCAACTGTGGCACCGAGCGGAACTATCCGGGGAGGCGACCATGAATCCGCAGTTTCCTCGCATGGACCGCCGCGTCCTCCTCTCCTCGCTGGCGACCGTCCCCTTGCTCTCTGCTTTACTCCGTTCCGCGCCCGCGGTGGCGCAAGCGCAGCGCGATCCATTGCCGTCATGGAACGAGGGCGCGACCAAGGCTTCGATCCTCGATTTTGTCACCCGCGTCACGACGCAAGGCGGACCTTTCTTCGTTCCTGTCGAGCAGCGCATCGCGACCTTCGATAACGACGGCACCCTTTGGGTCGAGCAGCCGATGTATGTGCAATTGGCCTTCGCCCTCGACCGAGTGAAGGCGCTGGCGCCAATGCATCCGGACTGGAAGACCAAGCAGCCGTTCGCGGCGGTGCTGGACGGTGACCTGAAGGCGTTGGCGGCTTCCGGCGAAAAAGGGTTGGTCGAAATCATCGCCGTGACGCATGCCGGCATGACGACGGCTGAATTCGAGAGGATCGTCACCGATTGGCTTGCGACCGCGCGAGATCAGCGCTTCAAGCGGCCCTATACTGAACTGATCTACCAGCCGATGCTGGAATTGCTGGCCTATCTTCGGTCCAACGGCTTCAAGACCTTCATCGCGTCAGGCGGCGGCATCGAGTTCATGCGTCCGTGGACTGAGAGGATTTACGGAGTGCCGCCGGAGCACGTCATTGGGTCGTCGATCAAGACCCGGTTTGAGATCAAAGACGGCGCGCCAACGCTTTTCCGGCTGCCCGAAGTTAACTTCATCGATGACAAAGCAGGAAAGCCGATCGGTATCAACGAGCACATCGGCCGGCGTCCGATCGCAGCATTTGGAAACTCCGACGGCGATTTCGAAATGCTGCAATGGGCGACGCTCGGCTCCAGCGGCGCACGGTTTGGTCTGATCGTCCATCATACCGACGCCGAGCGCGAATATGCCTACGACCGCCAGTCACATTTTGGCAAACTCGAAATAGCGCTCGACGCCGCGGCGGTGAACAGGTGGACCGTGGTCGACATGAAGAAGGATTGGAAGCGGATCTTCGCATTCGAATAGGTGAGGTGGAGCGTTCCCGAAGCGTACCCAGCGAACTAGCGATGTCAGCTTGTGGGCCACAAGCTGACATGACCAAGTGCGCCTCGCGTGTCCGCACCCGAGGCTGATGCGGACATTCGCCGGCAGGCGGATTGATGGCCACACGCCCCGGATCGAGGTGCGTGCCGAGCCCCACTTTGCAAACAACAAAAAAGCCGGCGTTGCCGCCGGCTTTCGTGTCTGTTGGCTCACTGCTGCGCGATCAGTGCGCGGCTTCGAGAGCGGCGGCTTCCTGCCGGGCGATCGTGCCCTTGACGGCCGACTGCACCTTCTCGAACGCGCGGACCTCGATCTGCCGCACGCGCTCGCGCGACACGCCGAACTCGGCGGCGAGGTCTTCCAGCGTCATCGGCTCGTCCGCCAGGCGCCGCGCCTCGAAGATGCGGCGTTCGCGCGGGTTGAGCACGCCGATCGCACCGTTCAAAGCCTGGCGGCGATGATCGAACTCCTCGCTCTCGGCCATCAGGGCTTCGGCGTTGGGCGAGTTGTCGACCAGCCAGTCCTGCCATTCGCCGGCTTCGCCGTCGTCGCGGATCGGGGCGTTGAGCGACGCGTCACCGCCGAGGCGGCGGTTCATGTCGATCACGTCCTGATCGGTCACGCCGAGGCGCTTGGCAATCAGCTTCACCTGGTCGGGGTGGAGATCACCCTCTTCCAGGGCGGAGATCTTGCTCTTCGCCTTGCGCAGGTTGAAGAAGAGCTTCTTCTGGTTCGCGGTGGTGCCCATCTTCACGAGCGACCAGGAACGCAGAATGTACTCTTGTATTGACGCCTTGATCCACCACATGGCGTAAGTGGCGAGACGGAAGCCCTTCTCGGGCTCGAATCGCTTCACCGCCTGCATCAGGCCGACATTGCCTTCCGAGACGACCTCGGAGATCGGCAAGCCGTAGCCGCGATAGCCCATGGCGATCTTGGCCACGAGCCTGAGATGGCTGGTGACGAGCTTATGCGCCGCGTCGCGATCGTCATGCTCGCGCCAACGTTTGGCGAGCATGTACTCCTGCTGGGGTTCCAGCATCGGGAACTTGCGGATCTCGGCGAGGTAACGTGAAAGGCCGGATTCTCCATTGAGGACCGGCAACGTAGCTGTACGGGCCATTTGAGCGCCCTCCAGTGGTTCAGGCCCCCGATAGCGGCGGGCCCGGCAGGTGGCCGCTGGGTTAAAGCCGGCCATGCTGCGATGTTCCGCGCTGGATATTCAGCGCAGGTGCAACATACACCAAACTGTCCGTGATAGGGAAGGATTGCTGACGTCACGTCCCCGTGTGGCAGGTATAACCTGTTGTCATAACGCGGCTTTTCCGGAAGGGGTGCGTCATACCGCCGCTTCCAGCGCCCGCTGCAGAAGAAGCAAATCCTCCGGCAAAGGCGCCTCCCAGTGCAAAAGTTCTCCGGTCCGGGGGTGTTCCAATGCCAGCAGATAGGCGTGCAGGGCCTGCCGGCCGAGCGCGGTGAGTGCGTCCTTACCTTCCGCGCCGAGCTGCCCGGCCTTGGTCTTGAAGTGGGCGCCGTAGACGCTGTCGCCGAGCAGGGGATGGCCGAGATGGGCGAGATGCACCCGGATCTGATGGGTCCGCCCGGTCTCGAGCCGGCACGCCAACAGCGAGGCGACCACCTTGCCGTCGCGGCCGGCAAAGCTCGAGAGCACTTCGAAATGGGTGATCGCCTCGCGACCGCCCTGGCGCACCGCCATCTTCTCGCGGGCGTGCGGGTGACGGTCGATCGGCGCGTCGATCGTGCCGTGGGGCCGGTTCGGCATGCCCCAGACGAAGGCCATGTAGCCGCGCTCCATCGGGCCGGTGCGGCCATGGTCGGCGAACTGCGCGGTCAGCGACTGGTGGGCGTGGTCGTTCTTGGCGACCACCATCAGTCCCGTGGTGTCCTTGTCGAGGCGGTGCACGATGCCCGGCCGCTTGACCGCGCCGATGCCGGACAGGCTCGAGCCGCAATGGGCGATCAGTGCGTTGACCAGCGTCCCCGTGGCGTGGCCGGCGGCGGGATGCACCACGAGGCCCCTCGGCTTGTCGATGACGATGATGTCGTCGTCCTCGAACACGATATCGAGCGCGATGTCCTCGCCTTGGGGTTCGGCGGGCGCGGCCTCCGGCACGTCGATTATGATCGTATCGCCCTTGGCGACATGATAAGCGGGGTCGCGGACGACGGCGTCCTTGACGGTCACGGAACCGGCGAGGATCAGCGCCTTCAGCCGGGACCGCGACAGCTCGGGACTGCGCTGCGCGAGCACGCGGTCAAGCCGGGCCGAGCCCTCGTCGCCGGCGACGACGACCTCCAGCTTCCGAGCGCCATTCGAAGAGACTTGTTGCGAAGACACTTGCAAAGATAGAGCCTTGTGATGACCGACACCGCTGTGACCGAACCGACCCCCGACCAGGCCGCGCTGATCGCGCGGGTGCGGCGCATGATGCTGATCGCGGGCCTGACCTCGGCACTGGCCGTGGCCGTCGTATTGATTGCCATCGGCTACCGCCTTTATCGCAGCGAGGGAAGCCCCGTTTCCGTTTCCGACGTCACTGCTGCGCTGCCGAAAGGCGCGCGCATCGTCGCCACCGGTGTCGCCGGCGAGCGATTGATCCTCACGCTTGACGTGGGCGGTGCAACAGAGATTCGCACATTTGATGCAAAGACGCTGAAACCTGTCGGCAGGCTGAGCTTCGTCAACGAACCCTGATCGCAGCAATCGCGAAGCCGCGCCGTCGATCAACCGAAAGCTGCAGCGTATTTTTTGCGCATGCGTTCGCGCATCGAGAAGGTGTGCCGCCATCTTTTCGGCCGAGTTGCACGTTCAGCTTGCGCCATGTCGCGATCCAACCCGAGCGCTTCCGTCGAACAGTCTGGTGAGTCCGATGTGTCGGGCTCGTGCGCCGACCCGACGCGCCGCGCGATGTTGACCGCGCTCGCGAGCTGCGCCTGCCTCGCCGCGATCGAGCCAGCGGCCGCCGACGATGACGAACAGCCCGGCGCCAATGAGCGGCCGCAAAAAGCCGATCGGCTCGTGCGCGCCGAAGGCGACAAGGCGGGCCAGGTCATCAAGCCGGAAGATCTCACCTTGGGCGGCCCGCCGATTCGCGCCTGGCCGCAGGACCCGAACACCTCGGTCGTCCGCAAGGGCTCGCGGCTGAACGAGGTCGTGCTCGTCAAGCTCGATCCGAGCGAACTCGACGATGCCACGCGCGCCCGCGCCCCCGACGGCATCGTCTGCTACTCGGTCGTCTGCACGCATGCCGGATGTCCGATCACTGCCTGGTTGAAGGAAGAGCAGGGCGACAAGAACGTTCTGAAATGCCTCTGTCACAACTCCGAATACGATCCGCGGCAGAATGCGCAGGTCGTGTTCGGGCCGGCGCCACGTCGCCTCGCGGCATTGCCGCTGACGGTTGCCGACGGCGCGATCACGGTCGCAGCGCCATTCGTCGGAAAGGTGGGTGCTCAGCAGGGAGGATGAGGCCACATCGGGATTTCTGCATGACCTAAACTGAAAAAATCAAAACAGAGCAGGGAGGTAGCATCTCATGACAAGCAAGCAGTGGTTACTGTCGAGTTGTGTCGCATTCACGTGCCTCATTTCGACCTATGCCGTCGCGGGGCCGATCGAAAACTACAGTTCGGTGACCTCAGCGCGTCTCGAAAATCCCGAACCCGGCAACTGGATGCTGTATCGCCGGACCTATGACGGACAGGGGTACAGTCCGCTCAACCAGATCAACACCTCCAACGTCAAGGACCTCAAGCCGGTCTGGACCTTCTCGACCGGCGTCATCGAGGGCCATGAGGCGCCGCCGATCGTCAACAACGGCGTGATGTTCGCCGCGACCCCGATGGGGCAGGTGATCGCGCTCAACGCCAAGACCGGCGAGGAGTATTGGCGCTACAAGCGGCAGCTTCCCGACGATCTGTTCCAGCTGCACCCGACCAGCCGTGGCGTCGGCCTGTGGCAGGACAAGGTCTACTTCGCCACCACCGACGACCATGTCGTCGCGCTCGACGCCAAGACCGGCAAGGTGGTCTGGGACACCAAGGTCCAGGACTACAAGAAGGGCCAGTATCTGACGCTGATGCCGCTTGTGGTCGACGGCAAGGTGATCGTCGGCGGCTCCGGCGGCGAGTTCGGCGTGCGCGGCTATGTCGTCGCCTACGATGCCGAGAGCGGCAAGGAGCTCTGGCGCACCTTCACCATCCCCGGCGAAGGCGAGCCCGGGCACGAGACCTGGAGCGGCGACGACTGGAAGTCGGGCGGCGGATCGGCCTGGATGACCGGCACCTACGACAAGGACAACAAGACGATCCTCTGGGGCGTCGGCAACGCTGCGCCGTGGCCGGGCTCGGCTCACGCCGGCGACAACCTCTACACCAGCTCGGTGATCGGCCTCGATCCCGAGACGGGCAAGATCAAGAAGCACTTCCAGTATCACCAGAACGATTCCTGGGACTGGGACGAGGTCGACGCGCCGATGCTGGTCGACCTGCAGCGTGACGGGCGCACGTTCAAGAGTCTGATCCACCCGGGACGCGACGCGATCTTCTGGGTGCTCGAGAACAAGCCCGACAAGATCAACTACGTGTCCGGCTGGCCGTTCGTGAAGACCAATGTCTGGAAGGGCATCGAGGCCGAGACCGGCCGACCGATCGTCGATCCCGAGCACAAGCCGGTGATCGGCAAGCGGGTCGAGTTCTGCCCGTCGCTGTGGGGCGGCAAGGATTGGCCGTCGGCGGCGTACAGCCAGAGCACCAAGCTCGTCTACGTTCCCGCCAACGAGAACTTCTGCGGCGGCTTCACAGGCGAGAAGCAGCCGCTGGTACCCGGCCAGCTCTGGCTCGGCACCAAGCCGGAGGACATCGGACTGACGCCGGCACCGAACGCCGATCATTTCGGCGAGTTGCAGGCGTGGGACCCGGCAACCGGCAAGAAGGTCTGGCAGCACGACTTCAAGACCTCGCAGCTGTTCGGCTCGGTGACGGCGACCGCGGGCGACCTGGTTCTCGCCGGCGGCACCAACGACCGGATGTTCCGCATCTTCAACGCCAAGACCGGCGAGCTGTTGTGGGAGCAGAAGACCAATTCCGGCATCATGGCGATGCCGATGTCCTATGAGGTCGACGGAACGCAATACATCGCGGTCCAGTCGGGCTGGGGCGTCGACGCGCAACGCATCCAGGATGCACTGGCCGGCAAGGTCAAGGGCTTCGAGAACAACGTCCCGCAAGGCGGCGTGATCTGGGTGTTCGCGCTCGACAAGAAGTAAGCGCGCAATCAGGAGCGTGATCCGATTGAATCGGATCATGCTCCCGAGCTTTTGTCGGACTCAGCGACAGGGGGCGATGCGATCGGGAAGCGGCGGCTGGGGAGACCGCCGCTTCCCGGTCTGCGCTTGCTTTATTTGCCCTTGGTGTCGACCTTCCGCTTCTCGTCGTCGTTCATCTGCCTGATCGTGGGGTCGCGGCTGGCTTCGCCGGTGGTTTGACCGGTGGTCGACGGCGGGCCGCTGCTCGGAACCGAGCTCTGGTCGGGCAGCACCCGCGCCGGACGCGTCGCCGTTGCGCTTGGCGGCGAGGCGGTTTGTGCGAGCGCAGCCTGTGTCGCAAAAAGAAAGACGCCCGCGGACAAGGCTGCCGCGAGCGTCCCGAATGTCTGAGGCGGGGTTCTCATCGATCTGCTCTCTCTAAAGCGCGATCGATGAGAACGGCCCGTCTCGCCTAACGTTCCAGCCTCACGTCTCCAGCTGCTTGCCGATCGGAAGGGCGCGGATGCGCTTTCCGGTCGCGGCAAAGATCGCGTTGATCAATGCCGGCGCAAACGGCGGCACGCCGGGCTCGCCGACGCCGCTCGGCGGGGTGTCGGCGCCGGGCGGCACGATGTAGACGTTGGTGATTATGGGTGACTCGTCCATCCGGATCACCGGGTAGTCGTCGAAATTGCCCTGCTGCACCTTGCCGTCCTTGAAGCTGATCTCGCCGTATTTGGCCAGACTCAGCCCCATGATCGCGGCACCCTCGATCTGCGAGTGGATCCGCTCCGGATTGACATAGGT
>NZ_JAQOSR010000215.1:0-12256 GCF_046718885.1 Bradyrhizobium sp. UFLA01-814
GCAGAAATTCATGCGCCGAGCCGAACGCTGCGGTCCGCAAGCCGACGGACCGGAACAGATTGCTCAGTGCGTCGCGCACGGACGCGTCGTCGTCGACGACGAAGACGATGGGATCTTCGGCGCTTGCCAGACCCGAAGGCGATGCCGCGCGCCCGGTCACCATGCATTGTCCTCTTCGCGCAGTGGCAAGGTGAACTGGAACGTCGTGCCGGGGCCGATGTTTGCGGCCACGGACAGGCGGCCTCGGTGGGCCTCGACGATCGATCGGCAGATCGACAATCCCATTCCCATGCCGCTGGCCTTGGTGGTGTAGAAGGCGTCGAACAGCCGTTCGGCATTCTCGGCGGCGATCCCGACGCCACAGTCGGTGACCGTGACCACGATCTGCCCGGCATCGTCATGGCGCGTCCGGATCACGAGTTCCCGCGGCCGGTCCGTGACCGGCTGCATGGCCTCGATGCCATTGAGGACGAGGTTGAGGATGACTTGCTGCAGCTGGATGCGGTCGGCGACGACAGACGGGAGCGCGGGAGCGAGGTCGAGCTGCAAGGATACGAGATGGCTCTGCAGTTCATGCTGCACCAGGCCGATCACCTGGTTGATGACGTCATTGATGTCGAGCGGGGCCTTCTGATCGGTCGTCTTGTTCACCATCGCGCGGACGCGCTGGATGACCTCGCCCGCGCGGTTGCCGTCGCTGATGATCGACCTGACCGCGCCGCGGGCTTCGTTCAGATCGGGGGCCGCCCGGTTGAGCCACCGCAGGCATGCCGCGGCATTGGTGACCACGGCGGCAAGCGGCTGGTTCACTTCATGGGCGATCGATGCGGCGAGCTCGCCGAGCGCCGTCACGCGCGTGACGTGCGCGAGGTTGGTCTGCGCTTCGTGCAATTCCGCCTCGGCTCGCTTGCGGGCGGTCACGTCGGTGACCGCTCCGACAAATTCGGTGTCGCCCGAAAGGTTCGTCACCGCATGCGCTCTGGCGTGAACAAATTTGATCGCCCCACTGGGCATCAGCAATCGATAGCCGTGCTCGAAGTCGTTGCCGTCGAGCGAGGCGCGGTCGATGGTTCGTTGCACGCGGGCGCGATCATCCGGATGGACGCGCTGCAGCACCGTGGCATGTGTGATGGAAGGAGCCCTGTCGAATTCGAAGATCCTGAACGTCTCTTCGGACCAGATGATCTCGCCGCTGGCGACGTGCCAGCCGAAGCTGCCGGTGTGGCTCAATCGCTGGGCTTCGGTCAGGTACATTTCACTCTGCTGCAGCGCATTTTCGGCGTGCTTGCGCTCGGTAATATCCTCGCATGCGATCAGCACGATCAGCTGATCGCCCAGCCGCCGCACGGCCTTGGCGTTTTCGCGAACCCAAAGCCGTGAACCGTCCTTGCGGACCTTCCGGATTTCCCAATTGTGGGTCTGGCCGATGTTGTCGAGGCATGCCGCGACGTTGCGCTGGACCATATCCCGGTCTTCGGCGGCAAAGACCCGCAGCACGGATTGTCCGAGCAGCTCGTCGACGGTGTAGCCGAGTTGTGCCGCGCCGAACGTGTTGACCGACAGCACGAGGCCCGTTGCGTCGACCATGAAGTACATGACCGGGTTGTGTTCGAATACCTCCTTCCATTGCGCTTCGCTGTTGCGCAGCGCCTCCATCGCGCGCTCCTCGCCGCTGGCCCGGCCGCGCAACATGGCTTCCATCCGCCTTTGCGAGCGGCCCACCAGGCGGATCATCAGCAATGCGGCGGTCAGCGACGCGACGAGCAGCGCCAGGGCAATCAGATGGGCGGACGCTGCCGGCTGCGGACCAAGCAACAGCCCGATGCAGGTTGCCGCCAAGGCCAGCACCATGCCGCCGAGCAGCCATTGCTCGGCCGACCAGGACTTCGTGGTCGGGTCGCGGATCATCGGCGCACCAGCACTTGGCCATCATCACGGGCCGCGCTGCGTCGCTGGGTGACTGCTACCATCAGCGGCGACAACGTCGCCCCCCCAACAGACTGTATATTAGCAGCTTTCTTGCCGCCCGGACGGGATCACGCCGGCCTTTTTGGCGGTCCACATCCGTGAGATCGCGCAGAAAGCGAAGCCGTCGAGCGCGCTCAGGTCCAGGTTGCGACCTAAACTCAAGTATGAGTCGTCCCCACCGAATGTAACGGTCGGATCAACCTCCGTTCAATGGCCCGTTCCATCCCGGTGACTACGCTTATTGGGTAACTCGATGACGGTAGAGATTTCCGGGGTTCAGCAATCGCCAATCAGAGACGGAGATTGAAATGCCCAGCGCGCGCCTGCATCTGATCGTTTGCTCCGACGACGTCGACCACGAGGCAAGGCTTCGGAGACGCGATCGCAGCTTCCAGCCTTCCGTTATCGATGGTGGCAAGCAAACAGCAAGCACGCTGGCCGATAGCCCGTGGATCGATCTGCTGGACGCATTCGATCTGGGCGTTGTGGTCTGTCAGGCCAGCTATCTGGCCTTGCTGGGAGCGAGCCTGGCGGCGCTGCAGCCGCAATTCGACGTGCCGGACTCAGGGCGGTAGCACGCCCTGAATTCCAAGTCCGGCAGGCTGCCGGGACCGAAGCGCTGGCTGCTCACGCCTGGGTCGCGCAAGACGGGTCCGATCACAGCCTCCGTGAGAGCCCGGAATCCATTCCCGCCTAGCCCCGGCCTGATGGATTCCGGGCTCAGTCCTGCAGGCGCCCTCAGCTGCGCAATGGCGCACCGGGAACGACCCGCCGACGGCGCGGCTCCCGCGCCAGGGTCCCGACCACGGCAAATTGCAGCAATTTTTTCGAAAGATGCCCCCTTCGCTTTAGCCGCTTTTGAAGCACCTGATTATTGGATCTGTCCGGCAACGGCATCGCTCCGCGGAGCTGTGCGTTGGTTCGCGCACTGACAGATCAGGGGCCGGTCATCATGAATCAGGCACAGCAGCACAAGCCGTTTCCCGAAGACAATAATTCCGTCACCAAGGGTGAGTCCGAGGGCGCACGGGGATTGCAGCGCGATCTGCAGGAACGGCTGCAGCCGGAGCACGAGGAGCCGATCAGCGATGGCGCTCCCCATCCCGAAGCGCCCGCAGGCTCGGGCCGGATGGTTCGCCGCCTGCTCAAGGTCGGCATTGGCCTTGCCATCGTCGCCGTCTTCGGATGGCTGCCGCTCAGGGCCGTGTTGCAGACCTCGAGCGTGGAGGCTGTGGTCAATGCCAGGATCGTGACCTTGCGGTCGCCGATCGACGGCACCGTGAGCGCGAAGCCGCAGAAATCCACGCAGCTCAGCGTGGTTCGCGAGGGCGATGCGATCCTTCACGTCGTCAACGCGCGCGGCGATCGTGCGCGGCTCGATGATCTCCGGCGACAGATGTCCCGGTTGGAAAATGAGCGCCCGAGTCTGGCCGCCAAGCTTGCGGCCGCCGAGACGGCGCAACAGGATCTTGCCCGCCAGGCCGGCCAGTTCCGTGACGGCCGCATCCTCCAGCTCGAGGCCCGGATCGCCGAAATCCAGACCGCGATCGAGGCCGCCGCCGCACGGCGGGAGGAGGCCGTGGCCGCCGTCGAGCGGGCGTCGTCGCTGATCAAGTCGGGCAGCGTGTCGACGGTCGAAATGGCCCGCCTGACACGCGAGCAGGCGATCTCGCAGCAGACCGAAATCGGCGCTCGACGGCGCCTCGACGCCGCCAAGGTCGAGCTCACCGCGGCAAGGAACGGCACCTATCTCGGTGACAGCTACAATGACCGGCCGAGCTCCGTGCAGCGCGAGGAGGAGATGCGCCAGCGCGTCAGCGATCTGCGCGCCGATCTGGCGCATGCCGATGCCGAGATCGACTGGCTGACCCACGAGATCGCCGCCGAGCAGCTGCACTACGTCAACCGGGCCGAAGCCGACATCAAGGCTCCGGTCGGCGGCCGCATCTGGGAGATGATGACCTCGCCCGGCGAGGACGTCAGGGCCGGGCAGCCCTTGCTCAAGCTGCTCGACTGCAGCGGCGCGGTGGTCACCGCGAACGTCACCGAGAGCGTCTACAACGGGCTGAAGCTCGGCGAGCAGGCGAGCTTCGAGCCGAACGACGGCAGCGCCGCGCTCCAGGGCGAGATCGTCAATCTCACTGGCGCGTCGGGCGCGCCCGCGAACCTCGCGATCAATCCGGATGCGCTGAACAAGGAGCCGTATCGGGTGACGGTCTCGATGCCGGCGCTCGACACCACGGGCAAGGATTGCGCGGTCGGCCGCACCGGACGTGTGGTGTTCAACGCGGACGCGGCAAAGTCATGATGGCGGCATTTGCGCCCGGGCTGGTCGCCTTCGGCGCCTGTCTTGCAATCCTGCCCCTGCTCCACCGCGAGCAGACCCTGGCCCGCGTCATGATGACCGGCATGTCGTTCGTCCTGCTGGTCCACTATTTCGCGTGGCGGGTAACCCACACCTTGCCGCCTCCGGGCCTCACCGCCGATGCGCTGGTCGGCTATCCCTTCGTTGCGGCCGAGGCGGCCTCGATGATCGCGGTGTGCCTGTCGCTGCTGTTCCTCAGCCGGACCATCGACCGCTCACCCGAGGTCAATGCGATCCTGCGTCGATCCAGAGCGAGCGCGGCCGCGCCGCTCGTCGACGTCTTCATCTGCACCTACAATGAGGAGAAGGCGATCCTGGAGCGCACCATCATCGGCGCGACCGGGCTGGACTATCCGAACTACCGCGTCTGGGTGCTCGACGACGGGCGGCGGCTCTGGCTGCGCCGGCTCGCCCAGGAACTCGGCTGCAACTATCTGGCCCGCCCGGACAACCGCCACGCCAAGGCCGGCAACATCAATCATGCGCTCCAGCACGTTTCCGGGCTGGCCGAGCGGCCGGAGTTCATCTCGATCCTCGATGCGGATTTTGTCCCGATGCCGGATTTCCTGACCCGGGCGATGAGCCTGATGCAGGACGGCAGCGTCGGCGTCGTGCAGACACCGCAGCATTTCATCAACCCGGATCCGATCCAGACCAATCTCGCGGCGACCGATGTGTGGCCCGACGAGCAGCGCTTCTTCTTCGATATCCTGATGCCGGCCAAGGATGCCTGGGACACGGCGTTCTGCTGCGGCACCTCGTCGCTGATCCGCTTCTCCGGCCTGATGCAGATCGGCGGCTTCCCGACCGATTCGGTGACGGAGGATTACCTCGTCACGCTGCGCCTGAAGGAGAAGGGATTGCGCACGGTCTATCTGAACGAGCGCCTGACCATCGGCCTCGCGCCGGAGGGACTGAAGGAATACATCACGCAGCGCGGTCGCTGGTGTCTCGGTTTCATGCAGATCTTCCGCGGCCGTAGCGGGCCGTTCTCGCGGCAATCGAAGCTTGCCTTCATGGACCGGCTGTCGCTGGTCGACGCCTTCATGAGCTGGGCGGCGGTCTACAGCACCAAGGTTTTCGGCCTGGTCGTGCCGTGGCTTTATCTGCTGTTCGGGATCAAGGCGGTCCATGCCGACCTGTTCGAGCTGCTGAAATATTTCCTGCCGTTCTATGTCTGGCACGCCTTCACGATGGCCTGGATCTCGCGCGGCCGCTCGCTCGCGATCATGACCGACGTGTCGCAATACATCGCGGCGCCCGCGGTGTTGAAGGCGGTCGTGACCGGCCTCGCCAGGCCGCAGGGCCACAAGTTCAAGGTGACGGCCAAGGGCGGCGATCGCAACCGCCGCTTCATCGAATGGCCGCTGCTGCGGCTCTATGGCGCTGCCCTGCTGATCACGCTGCTGGCGATCGCCTATGCCTTCATCCTGCACCTGCGTGGCGACAGCATTGCCTATGGCGGGCTGGCGCTGGCCTGGAGCCTGTACAATTGCGTCGTGCTCGCGATCGTGTGCTTCATCTGCATCGAGCAGCCGCGGCGCCGCAAGGCCGAGCGGTTCGAACGCGACGAGCCGATCCTGATCCATCACGGCAGCGAGATGCGCTTGATCCGGATGGCCGACATCTCGATCTCGGGCGCGCGCTTCATCGATCCCGTCCCGCCCGCCATCGGCTCGCTGATCAAATGCAATGTCTACGGACAGAACGTGGCCGCGACCGTGGTCCGGCGCACCCGCGACGGCTTCGGCGTCCGCTTCGAGGATGCGGTGGCGACGCGGGTCAATGTCGTGCGCGCATTCTATGCCGGCGAATATGTCCGCGCCTTCCAAGGCGTGCGTGCGGCGCCGGTCGGCAAGGCCCTGCTGATGCGGCTGTTCGGTTGATCCGCGGGAGTCGGGGCTTCGCTCTTTCGGTGGAAACGGCTTTCGATCCCGTCATCCTGAGGAGCGCGGAACGCGCGTCTCGAAGGATCGACGGCCCGGTCGCTTCGGCACACTCCCACTCTCTTGCGGAAAGAACGTGGCCGTCGATCCTTCGAGACGGCCGCTGCGCGGCCTCCTCAGGATGACGGTGTTGCACGCCCCCCCTACGCCTTGATCTACGCCGCCGGCTTCGCCGCCTGGTCCTCGCTCGACAACAGATGCAGCAGCGCGCTCTTGATTGCGGCCTGCCGGGTCGGCGCCGTGATCTGGGCGCCGAGCAGGTCGGTGACATAGAACACGTCGCGGGCGCGCTCGCCGAAGGTCGCGACATGCGCCGAGGCGATGTTGAGGTTGAGCTTCGAGATCGCGGTCGTGAGCTGGTAGAGCAGGCCGGGCCGGTCGAGCCCGGAGACCTCGATCACGGTGTAGCGGTCGGACCACTGGTTGTTGATGGTGACTTCGGGCTCGACGATGAACGGCCGCGCCTTGCTGCGCACCGCCCGCTTCGCCACCGCCTCGGGCAGCCGCAGCTTGCCTTCCAGCACATGCTCGATCATCTCGCCGATCCGCGTCGCGCGGCGGCCCTCGTCCTCGTCGCGGTCGTATTCGCGCGAGATCGAGATGGTGTCGAGCGCGCGGCCGTCGGTCGTGGTGTAGATCTGGGCGTCGACGATGTTGGCGCCGGCAGAGGCGCAGGCGCCGGCGATGATCGACAACAGCCAGGGATGGTCGGTCGCCAGGATCGTCAGCTCGGTGACGGCGCGGACCTCGTCGAAGCCGACATTGATCGCGAGCTTGTGGCCGGCCTGCTCGCTGGCGCGGATGAAGCGGGCCTGGCGGATCTTGCGCGGCAGCTCGACCTTGAGCCAGTAGGCGGGGTAATGCCGGCCGATATAGGCGTTGAGCTCGGCCTCCGGCCATTCGGTGAAGGCGCGGCGGAATTCGGCTTGCGCCACCGCGATGCGCTGGGCGCGGTTGACCTCGGAGAAGCCGCCGGTCAGCACCGGTTCGGTCTCGTAATACAGCGTTCGCAACAGCTGCGCCTTCCAGCCGTTCCACACGCCCGGGCCGACGCCACGGATGTCGGCGGTAGTCAGGATCGTCAGCAGCTTCATCTGCTCGACCGACTGCACCACGGCGGCGAAATTCTCGATCGTCTTGCGGTCCGACAGGTCGCGCGATTGCGCCACCGTCGACATCGTCAAATGCTCCTCGATCAACCACGCCACCAGCTCGGTGTCGGCCGCCGAGAAGCCGAGCCGCGGGCACAGCCGCCGCGCCACCTTGGCGCCGGCGATCGAATGGTCTTCCGGCCGGCCCTTGGCGATGTCGTGCAGCAGGGTCGCGATGTAGATCACCGGGCGGTGCTCGGGGCGGATCTTGCGGAACAGGTCGCTGGCGACCGTGAACTCCTCGTTGCCGCCGCGCTCGATGTCCTGCAGGAAGCCGATGCAGCGGAGCAGATGCTCGTCCACCGTGTAGTGGTGGTACATGTTGAACTGCATCATCGACACGATCTTGCCGAAGGCGCGGATGAAGTGGCCGAGCACGCCGGTCTCGTTCATCCGCCGCAGCACGATCTCCGCGTTGTCGGAGGTCAGGATCTCCATGAACAGGCGGTTGGCTTCGTCGTTCTCGCGCAGCTGGGTGTTGATCAGCTTGAGCGAGCGCGTCACCGTGCGCATCGCATCGGGGTGGAAGGCGAGGTTGTTCAGCTGCGCGAGGCGGAAGATCCTGATCAGATTGACCGGATCGTGCTTGAACACGTCGGGTGCCGCGAGGTTGATGCGGTTGTTGTCGACGATAAAGTCGTCGCTGCCGTTCACCCGCCGCCGCTTGGTGCCGGGCCGCAGCCGCGCCACCATCCGGCTCAGCACCGGTGCCGGCTTGTTGTGCTCTTCCTCGAGCTTGGCGCACAGGATCGCGGTGAGGTCGCCGACGTCCTTGGCGATCAGGAAGTAGTGCTTCATGAAGCGCTCGACGTCCTGCATGCCGGGATGCGAGGTGTAGCCGAGGCGGACCGCGATCTCGCGCTGCATGTCGAATGACAGCCGTTCCTCGGCGCGTCCGGCGAAGAAGTGCAGATTGCAGCGCACCGACCACAGGAAGTCGGCGCAGCGGCGGAAGGTGCGGTATTCCTGCGCGTCGAATACGCCGCGTTCCAGCAGTTCGTCGGTCTCGCGCACGCGGTAGACGTATTTGGCGATCCAGAACAGCGTATGCAGGTCGCGCAGGCCGCCCTTGCCGTCCTTGACGTTGGGCTCGACCAGATAGCGCGACTGGCCGGCGCGGCGGTGCCGCTCCTCGCGCTCGGCAAGCTTGGCGGTGACGAATTCCGACGCGGTGCCCTGCACCACTTCCTTGTCGAAGCGTTCGACCAGCTCGTCATAGAGCGGCTGGTCGCCGGTCAGGAAGCGCGTCTCCAGGATCGCGGTGCGGATCGTCATGTCGCCGCGCGCCTGACGGATCGATTCATCGACCGAGCGCGTGGCGTGGCCGACCTTCAGCCCCATGTCCCAGAGGCAATAGAGAATGGCTTCGGCAACCTGTTCGCCCCAGGCGGTCTGCTTGTAGGGCAGGATGAACAACAGATCGATGTCGGACTCCGGCGCCATCAGCCCGCGGCCATAGCCGCCGGTCGCCACCACGGCCATGCGTTCGGCGCCCGATGGGATCGGCGAGTGGTAGAGATGCCGGGTCGCCGCCGCGTAGAGGATGCGGATGATCTCGTCCTGCACGAAGCAGAGCCGTTCGGCGCAGCGGCGGCCGTGACGGTCCTTCAGCAGCAGCGCCTGCGCCGTGGCGCGTGCCGCGATCAGCTCGGCCTTGAGCAGCTGCGCCATCGCGGCGCGGAACTGGTCCTCGCGGCCGGCGTGCTGTTCGGCAAGTGCATTGACCGCCGCGGTGATCCGAACGGTCTCGAAACGATCATCCGCTTCAGGGCGGGCCTCGGCTACGACGCTGTCCATAGGTTCATCCGATATCGGACAGAGCTGTTGCTGTCACTGACCAAAGTATAAGGACAGCGGCTCCATGCTCTCTCCACGACGCTTTGAGCAAGATCGTTCTCGCGCCATCCCGTAAAGGGTAGAGATTTTCTCGTTGACCGCAAGGCTAACTCATTGAAATAAAAGATTGTTTCATAATCTGATCGAGGGGGTCGACGAATGCAAAAATTTTCCCGGCGCACGTTCGCAGCGCTGCTCGCGGTCTCGACCTTGCTGCCTGGCGCGGCGCGTGCCGCCGACGCGCTGAAGGAGATCCGGATCGACTGGGCGACCTACAATCCGGTGTCGATGGTCCTGAAGCAGAAGGGCCTCCTGGAGAAGGAGTTCGCCAAGGACGGCATCAACATCGTCTGGGTGCAGTCGGCCGGCTCCAACAAGGCGCTCGAATTCCTCAACGCCGGTTCGATCGATCTCGGCTCGACCGCGGGCTCGGCCGCGCTGGTCGCGAAGATCAACGGCAACCCGATCAAGTCGATTTATGTCTATTCGCGTCCCGAATGGACCGCGCTGGTCACGACCAAGGATTCCAAGATCGCGTCCGTCGCCGATCTCAAGGGCAAGCGCGTCGCGGTGACGCGTGGCACCGATCCGCACATCTTCCTGGTTCGTGCGCTGCTCGGCGCCGGCCTCACCGAAAAGGACATCACGCCGGTGCTGTTGCAGCATGCGGACGGCAAGACCGCGCTGATCCGCGGCGACGTCGACGCCTGGGCCGGCCTCGATCCGATGATGGCGCAGGCGGAGGTCGAGGACGGCGCAAAACTGTTCTACCGCAAGGCGGAAGCCAACACCTGGGGCATCCTCAATGTCCGCGAGGAGTTCTTGAAGGCGCATCCGGATATCGTCCGCCGCGTGCTCGCGACTTACGAGGAAGCGCGGAAATATTCGCTGGCCAACTATGACGAGCTGAAGAAGACCTTCATCGCGGTCACCAAGCTGCCGGATGCCGTGGTCGACAAGCAGCTCAAGGAGCGCACCGAGCTGACCCACAGCCGGATCGGTAGCCCCCAGCGCGAATCGATCTTCGCCGCCGGCCTCGCCTTGCAGCAGGCCGGCGTGATCGACGCCAAGACCGATGTGAAGGCCGCGCTGGATTCCTTGATCGATGATCAGGTCCCGCTGCCGACCAACTAACCACCGCCGTCAAACTAACCACCGTCGTCCCGGCGAAAGCCGGGACGACGTGGATGGAGTTGGGCGGGCGCCACCTTGCAATCCCGCCGGAAGAATAGTTCTTGCTATGGCCATGACCGTTGACCTGCCAGCGCTGGAACAGACGGCGCCGCCCGGTGCGCCGGCGCGGTGGTCGCGCCATGCGCGTCCGGTGCTCGGGCTCGTGCTGCCGGTCGCGCTGGCGCTGGGCTGGGAACTCGTCGTCTTTCTCGGCTATTCCAACGGCCGCCTGGTGCCGCCGCCGTCGAAGGTGTTCGAAACCATCGTGCAGCTCGCCAAGAGCGGCGAGCTGTCGCGCCATATCCTCGCGACGCTGTGGCGCGTCGGCGCGGGCTTTGCGCTTGGCGTCGTCGCCGGCACCGTTCTGGGCGCGATCTCCGGCTACTGGGATTTCGCCAAGCGGCTGCTTGACCCGACGGTGCAGGCCTTGCGCGCGATCCCCTCGCTCGCCTGGGTCCCGTTGTTCGTGCTCTGGCTCGGCATTTTCGAGACCTCGAAGGTCGCGCTGATCGCGGTCGGCGTGTTCTTTCCGATCTATCTCGGCGTGATGGGCGCGATCCTCTCGGTCGATCGCAAGGTGGTCGAGGTCGGCCGCGTGTTCCGTCTCTCCGGACCGGCGATGATCCGCCGCATCCTGTTGCCCGCGGTGCTGCCGGCTTATGTGGTGGCGCTGCGGGTCGGGCTTGGTTTGGGGTGGATGTTCGTGGTCGCGGCCGAACTGATCGGCGCGTCCGAAGGCCTCGGCTACCTTCTGCTCGACGGCCAGCAGCTCGGCAAGCCGGCACAGATCCTCGCCGCGATCGTGATCTTCGCGATCCTCGGCAAGCTCACCGACTGGCTGATCGAGGTCGCGGCCGCGCCGTTGCTGCGCTGGCAGGACGCGTTCGGCACGCGGGGAGGGCAGTGATGCTGGCGCTGAAGGAAGTCGGCAAGACCTATCCGAACGGCGTCCACGCGCTGGAGCGCTTCTCGGCCGAGATTGCGCCGGGCGAGATCATCGCGATCATCGGCGGCTCCGGTTGCGGCAAGTCGACGCTGCTGCGCGCCATCGCCGGCCTCGATCGTGCCAGCACGGGCAGCGTGACGCTCGACAATGCGGTGATCACCTCGCCGCACGCCAAGATCGGGATCATCTTCCAGGAGCCGCGGCTGCTGCCCTGGCTCAGCGTCGCCGACAATATCGGCTTCGGCCTCGCCGACCTTCCGGCCGAGGCGAGGCGCGCGCGCGTCGCGGCGGCGCTCGCCCGCGTCGGCCTTGCCGACAAGGCCGCGGCCTGGCCGCGCGAACTGTCCGGCGGCCAGGCGCAGCGGGTCGCGATCGCCCGCGCACTGGTGCCGCAGCCCGAAGTGCTGCTGCTCGATGAGCCGTTCTCGGCGCTCGATGCCTTCACGCGGCGCGATCTGCAGGATCATCTGCTCGATCTGTGGGCGGACACCCGGCCGACCCTGATCCTGGTCACCCACGACGTCGACGAGGCCGTGGTGCTGGCCGACCGCGTGCTGGTAATGCGGCCGCGGCCGGGCCGGCTGTTCGAGGAGATCATCATCAACCTGGCGCGGCCGCGCGACCGCAAATCGGAGCTGTTCGACACCTTCAAGCGCCGCGTGCTGACCGCGCTCGACCGCTCGCTCGACCGTTCGCTCGACCGTTCGGTGCGGGACGTCACGGACAAATCGAGCGCCGGCGAGGCGATGTGGTGGTGACATCGGCGCGTTAAGGCCTTACATCGGCATAAAGAAGAATAGCCGGGAGCAGACCCATGGACTCCGCCGAACTCCGCGCAATGCAGGCTCCGATCAAGGAGCGCTACAAGACC
>NZ_JAQOSR010000216.1:0-12059 GCF_046718885.1 Bradyrhizobium sp. UFLA01-814
ATCCTAAGTCTCGTGGGCTCGGAGATGTGTATAAGAGACAGCTCCGCGAGTCATATCGTGGAGAGAGCCCCGACCCGCCGCAAGCGCAGGGCTATCGCATATGAGCTCGGTCGCTCCACAAACTCGTCATGCCCGGGCTTGTCCCGGGCATCCACGTCTTTGTTTCCAGGCGAAGAAAGACGTGGATGGCCGGGACAAGCCCGGCCATGACGGTGCGGACAAATCCATTTCCTCCCATATGCGATAGCCCTGCCCGCAAGCGGGAGAGGCAAAGCGAATCTGCGGACACACCGATGCAACCAAGCTTCAGCGCTAAAGCCCACTCAGCCCACTATCCACCGCGAGCGTCTGCGCGGTGACATAGACGCTTTCATCCGACATGAAGAACAGCGCGGCATAGGCGATCTCCCACGCTGTCGCCTGACGGCCGAACGGGATATGCCCCTTGCCGCGCGACGGACGGCCCGCGCCGGCCTCGCAGCCGAATAGCCGCGTCAGCCCACCACGCGGATCGGGTCCGAGCCGTCCCAGGTCGCGGCCACGGCCCTGATCTTCTCGAAGAACCGCCCCTTCGATCCCGAGATGTCTGAGATCTCGATCACGGTGCCGGCATGGCCGGCGGTGTCGAAATAGGCGAAGCGTCCCTTGGGGCCGCCGATCTGGCCTTCATGACCGACGGTGAAGCCTGCCGCGATGGCGCGGTCGTAGAGCGACTGGTAGTCCGTGCTCCAGTACGACATGTGCTGCAGGCCCTCGCCGTGGCGCGCCAGAAAATCCAGATACATCGACGGCGCGTCGTTGCGCTGTTGGATCAGCTCGATCTGCAGATCGCCGGAATTGGCCAGCGCGATCGACATCTCGACCGCGGAGTCCACGCCGCGATAGCGGAACCAATCGACCTTGACCGAGGGGATCAGGAAGAATGGCCCGACCCGCAGTGTCTCGGTCCAGAACTTCAACGCCGCATCGATGTCGCGAACGACGTAGCCGTTCTGACAGACCTTGCCGAACAATGCACTCATGCGCCCTCCCCGCCGCTCACAAACCGCTGAGCCCGCTGTCGACCGCGAGCGTCTGCGCAGTGACATAGACGCTTTCATCCGACATGAAGAACAGCACGGCATAGGCAATCTCCCAGGCCGTCGCCTGACGGCCGAACGGGATATGTCCCTTGCCGCGCGACGGCCGGCCCGCGCCGGCCTCGCGGCCGTTCGGGGTGTCGACCAGCCCGGGATAGACCAGATTGGCGCGGATGCCGCGCCGCGCGCCCGCATGTGCGATGTTGCGCATCAGGCCGCCGAGCGCGGCCTTGGAGGAATCATAGACCGCCATCTGCGATCCCGCCTTCAGCGCCGCGATCGAGGAGATGAAGACGATCGAGCCGCCGTCTTCGAATTTCGGCAAGGCCGCGCGGCAGCACAGCATCGGGCCGCGGACATTGACGTCGTAGATCCTGTTCCACTCCTCCGCGCTGACATTGTCGAGCCCGGTCTTGCCGAAAGTGCCGATGTTCAGCACCATGCCGTCGAGCCCGCCCATCGTGCGATGAGCTTCATCGACCATCCTGATGACGTCGGCCTCTTGAGTGACATCGGCGGCGATCGCGAAAGCGCGGCCGCCGTCATCAGCAATGCGCGCAACCGTGTCCTCGGCCGAGGCAGGGTTGAGGTCGGCGACCGCGACATGCGCGCCCTCGCGCGCGAACAGCAGGCTCATGGCGCGGCCGTTGCCGATCGGATCGGTCGCGGCATCGAACACGCGCTGGCCGCCGCCGACCACGAGGATGCGGCGGCCGTTGAGACGTCCCCTGCCCGGCGCGATACCCGAGGATTCCGCGCTCAGCGGACGGACATAGCGCTCCGGTTTAGAGTCTTGCGCGGTCGCTTGCGAAATCTCCGACATCCGATTCAACCCCGCTTCTTGCCACCCTCGTAGACCGCCATGCCGGCGGCCGGATCGAGATCGGTCTCGGTTGCCTCCGTCAGCCGCGCCATCATCATGTAGAAGCCGAGCGCGACGATCGCCTCGACGATCTCCTGATCGCTGAAATGCTCGCGCATGCCGGCAAAGGCGGCGTCCCCGACGCGCACCTTCTCGACCACCTCGCGGCCGAAGCCGAGCAGCGCGCGCTCGGCGGCGTTCAGCACCGCATCGTCGTAATTGCCGCGCTCGACGGCATCGATCTGCGCCTGGGTGACGCCGACGCCGAGCGCAATCGGCACGTGCTGGCGCCATTCATAGGCGCCGCCCTCGAGCTGCGCGGCCTGCAGGATCAGGAGCTCACGGTTGACCGCCGACAGCTTCTGCTTGTGCAGGATCGAATTGCCGAGCCGCATCAGCGGAATGGCATTGGCCTCGGCATGGGCCATCATGCGGAAAATGTTGAGCTTGACCGGCATGCGGTCGAACGCGGCGCGGATGTCGCCGCCCGTCGTGTCCGGATCAATCAGGGGCAATCTTGCCACGCGTCTCTCCCTTTTTTGCGCTTGTTCGTTGTTCTTGCCGTCGTTCTTGCCGTCGGTGCGACCAGCTAATGCAACGGGCCGACCGAGATCAAGCCGACCGCTCGACATTGCCCGAATTGCGGGGTTCAGCCATGCGGTTCCGCGCTTGAATCCGCATCCACGGGCAGGCATAAGGAGCACCAACTCCCCTAAAAAATGCCCTTAGCCCAAGGATTTGAGAAGGATTTACGATGCCCGCCTATCGCTCCCGCACCACCACCCACGGCCGCAACATGGCGGGTGCACGCGGCCTCTGGCGCGCCACCGGCATGAAGAACGAGGACTTCGGCAAGCCGATCATCGCGGTGGTCAATTCCTTCACCCAGTTCGTGCCCGGCCACGTCCATCTGCAGAATCTCGGCCAGCTCGTGGCTCGCGAGATCGAGAAGGCCGGCGGCGTCGCCAAGGAGTTCAACACCATTGCGGTCGATGACGGCATCGCGATGGGTCATGACGGCATGCTGTACAGCCTGCCCTCGCGCGAATTGATCGCCGACAGCGTCGAATACATGGTCAACGCGCATTGCGCCGACGCGATGGTCTGCATCTCCAACTGCGACAAGATCACGCCCGGCATGCTGATGGCGACGCTGCGGCTCAACATCCCGACCGTGTTCGTCTCGGGCGGACCGATGGAGTCGGGCAAGATCCTGCTCAAGGGCAAGAAGCGCGCGGTCGACCTGATCGACGCTATGGTCGCGGCCGCCGACTCCAACGTATCGGACGAAGAGGTCGAGGTGATCGAGCGCTCGGCCTGCCCGACCTGCGGCTCCTGCTCCGGCATGTTCACCGCGAACTCGATGAACTGCCTGACCGAGGCGCTCGGCCTCGCGCTGCCCGGCAACGGCTCGGTGCTGGCGACCCACGCCGACCGCAAGAGCCTGTTCGTCGAGGCGGGCCATCTGATCGTCGACCTCGCCCGCCGCTACTACGAGCAGGACGACGCCAAGGTGCTGCCGCGCAACGTCGCGAACTTCAAGTCGTTCGAGAACGCGATGACGCTCGATATCGCGATGGGCGGCTCGACCAACACCGTGCTGCATCTGCTCGCCGCCGCACGCGAGGGCGAAGTGCCGTTCACGATGACCGACATCGACCGCCTGTCGCGCAAGGTGCCGGTGCTTTGCAAGGTCGCGCCCTCGGTGCAGGACGTCCACATGGAGGACGTGCATCACGCCGGCGGCATCATGGCGATCCTGGGCGAGCTCGACCGCGCCAAGCTGCTCACGACCGACGGGCCGACCGTGCACGCCGCGACGCTGGACGATGCGCTGAACCGCTGGGACGTGGTGCGGACATCAAGCGACAAGGTGCGCAACTTCTACCGCGCCGCGCCGGGCGGCGTGCCGACCCAGGAAGCCTTCAGCCAGGACCGCCGCTTCGACGAGGTCGATCTCGATCGTGAAAAGGGCGTCATCCGCGACGCCGAGCATGCCTATTCCAAGGACGGCGGCCTCGCCGTGCTGTTCGGCAACCTCGCCGAGGACGGCTGCATCGTGAAGACCGCCGGCGTCGATCAGAGCATTCTGAAGTTCTCGGGCCCGGCCCGAATCTTCGAGAGCCAGGACGCATCGGTCGACGCCATCCTCACCAACAAGGTGAAGGCGGGCGACGTCGTGCTGATCCGCTATGAGGGTCCGCGCGGCGGCCCCGGCATGCAGGAGATGCTGTACCCAACCAGCTACCTGAAGTCGAAAGGTCTCGGAAAGGCCTGCGCGCTGATCACCGACGGCCGCTTCTCCGGCGGGTCGTCGGGCCTGTCGATCGGCCACGTCTCGCCGGAAGCCGCCGAAGGCGGCCTGATCGGCCTCGTCGAGGAAGGCGACATCATCGAGTTCGACATCCCGAACCGCAAGGTCAATCTCAAGGTCGACGATGCCGAACTGAAGCGTCGCCGTGCAGCGATGGAAGCCAGGGGCAACGCGGCCTGGAAGCCGGCGGCGCCGCGCAAGCGCGCCGTCTCGACCGCGCTGAAGGCCTACGCGGCGTTCGCCAGCAGCGCGGCCAAGGGTGCGGTTCGCATCCTGCCGGAGTGATAAGGGCGAGCTGAACTCGGCCGTTCACTTCGCAAGAGCGAGTTGGCTTCTCTTGTGTCATTGCGAGCGCAGCGAAGCAATCCATCTGTCCGCACATGCGGAACCATGGATTGCTTCGTCGCTATCGCTCCTCGCAATGACGGCACCATTGGGTCGCGCCCCACTCCCACAGGGAGAGGTCGGATGCCGCCACACGCGATCGATCTGGTTCAGGCGTGCAAGTCGGCCGCCTCTATCCGGATGCGGTCGGCATGCAGTGACCAGTCGCATAGCGATTGTTCCTGGCAAAACTTGACCTTGGCCATCTCGGTGGCCTGGCCCTCGCTCGAGGCGTCGATCTCAAGCGCGCCCTGGCAAACCTCGCGCTCGCGGCCATTGCCGCCGAGCACGTCCTTCATGAAATGAACGACGAAGCGTGACATGGAACCCTCCCTGCTGCACCGGCAGAGCCCGGGGGTACCACGCTAGCACTAACACGAAAGGGTAGTGAGTTAATTCGGCTGATACGTGTGCGACTGTTCGCAGCGGGGAAAACTACGCGCCGGCCTGCGGCAGGCTGGCGGCCGCGATCGCGACGATCTGCGCAAGACGGCGGCCGATCCTGGCGGGCGCGTTGCGGAGCAATGACTGAACCTGTCGCATGAACGTATTCCTTCCGTGCCCGGAATGGACGGGCACAGACTGAAAATGGCGATTTCCGGCTAAGCCGTCGATATCTCAGGGAAAATAACAACGGGCGTGTTGTGAGGCGGCCGTTTGGCAGTGGGTTTGTTGCCTCGATCGAGGCTACGACGAAGGAGATTTTCTCCGGTGTTCTTGCGCGCGCAAGAACACTCGCACGGCTGGCCGCTTGTGCGAGGCGCGCACCGGCGGAAGGGTTCCCTCCGCCTTGCGGTATATCTCCCCCGCAAGGCCGGCGCCTGCACGATTTCTGAATATTGGAAATGTACCCCTGAGTTGCCCGACGCGTCAAGTTGCCCTGCTCGAACGCCGGCAGCCGCCAGCTCCTTTGCATGGGGTTGTTTTCGATATTTTTGACCGCGCGCAGCCGCGGCCCCGCAGGGGCAGGGCTGACCCTACCCCGGCATGAACCCGAACGCCTTCTCGAACCGTCTTGCGTAGACCGGCCACACCTCGGGATTGATGATGCGCGGCGGGCGCCTGCCGTCGAGGGCATCGAGGATCTGCTCGGCCGCGATCCGGCCCATGTTGATGCGTGCCTCGCGGGTGACGCCGGCGGTGTGCGGGCTCGCCAGCACATTGTCGAACTGCAGCAGCGGATGATCCGGCGGCGGCGGCTCCTTGTCCCAGACGTCGAGCCCGGCTCCGGCGATGCGTTTGTCGCGCAACGCCTCCTCGAGCGCCTTCTCGTCGTGGATGAAGCCGCGCGCGGTGGTGACGAAGTAGGCATGCGGCTGCATCAGCGCGAACTGGCGCGCGCCGATCATGCCGCGGCTGTTCTTGTCCAGCGGACACGAGATCGAAACAAAGTCCGCGCGGCGCAAGAGATCGTCGAGCTCGACCTTCTCCCCGCCCCGCTTCGCCATCTCATCCGCTGTGAGATAGGGATCGTAGGCGATCACCTTCATGTGCAAGAGGCCCTTGCACAGTTCGGCGATGCGGCGGCCGACATTGCCGAGGCCGACGATGCCGACCGTCTTCTCCTTCAGCTCGTTGCCGATCAGATCGTTGCGGTTGACATTGGCCTCGCGCCGCAGCCTGCGGTCGGACTGGATGATCCGCTTCGACAGCGTCAGCATCATGCCGAGCGCGTGTTCGGCGACCGAATTGGCGTTGCCGCCGGACTGGTTGACGACAAGCACGCCCGCCGCGGTGCAGGCATCGACATCGACGGGATCGAAGCCGGCACCATTCGACGACACGATCAGAAGATTAGGCGCACGCTTCAACAGCTCGGCATGGGCATGGAAGTGCGGCGCCAGCTCATCGCGCGCCGCGCCGATCTGATAGGCATGCGCGTCAGCGAGAACTGGCGCGAAGGTCGCCTCCGGCGTGTCGTTCTCCAAACGATCGAGCCGGACGTCCGGCCGCTTCTTCAGGATATCGACGTAGATCTCGTGGGCGAGGTATTTGACGTAGAACACGCGCTTGTTGTTGACGGTCATGTCTTCGAGCAGCTTTCAGTTTGGGAAGCCATAGAGTCGTGCGGGATTGTCGACGAGGATGCGGTGCCGTGTCGCCGAATCCGGCGTCCATTCGTGAAACAGGTCGAGCAGATGGCCGGCATCGGGCATTTCACCCTCGACCCGCGGATGCGGCCAGTCGCCGCCCCACACCAGCCGTTCAGGATTGGCCGCGACCAGCGCCTCGTGGAACGGTCGCGCATCCGGATAATCAGGGGCCCGCTGGCTCAGGCGATGCGCGCCTGACAGTTTGGCCCAGCACCAGCCTTCGTCCACCGCACGCAGCAGGCTCTGAAAGCCCGCGGTGTTGATGCCGGCGGCAGCGTCGGTGCGGCCCATGTGATCGACCACGACCGGCAGGCCCAGCGCCTTCAGCGTCGGGATCGTGTCGGGCAAATCCTTCACATCGATCCAGAGCTGCAGATGCCAGCCGAGCTCGGCCATCACGCCCGCGTGCGTTTCGGCAACATTCAAGGGAATGCCGCCGCGATAGTGCAGCTGCCCGCCGCGGAAGAAATGGTTGAAGCGCAGGCCGCGGACGCCGAGCACATGCCATTGCCGCAGCGTGCCCGCCGCCACATCGGCATCGGCCACCGCGACGCCGCGCAGACGCGCGGGCTCGCGCTGCAGCGCATCCAGCATCGCCGAATTGTCGTGGCCGTGCGCGCTGCCCTGCACCAGCACGCCGCGGGCGAAACCGAGCGCATCGAGCATGCCGAGATAGGTCGCGAGCGGCGCGTCGGGCGGCGTGTAGCTGCGATCGCCGGCATAGGGAAAGCGGTCAGCCGGGCCGAACACATGCGCATGCGTATCGCAGGCCTTCGGCGGCAGCTTGTCCTTTGGCGGCGTCACCGGACGCGGCGGCAGGCAGGCGGGAATTTCCGACGCAGCCATGTTCTATTCCGCCTTCATGCCGGCGGCCTTGATGATCGGCCCCCATTTGTCGTAGTCGGCCTTGATCTTGGCGGCGAACTTGTCCGGCGTGGAGCCGATCGGGATCGCACCGAGCTTGCCGAGCCGCTCCTTCACGGCATCGGTGTTCACCGCCGCGACGAAATCACGCGAGATCTTGGCGACGAGGTCGGCCGGCATGTTGCCGGGTCCGAGCAACCCCCACCACACCTCTGTGTCATAGCCCGGCACGGTTTCCGACATGCTGGGCACGTCAGGCAGGAACGGCGCACGCGAGCCGGTCGTCACCGCCAGCGCGCGAACCGTGCCGGCTTGCAGCTGCCCGACCGATTCCGGCCCGTTGTTGAACGACAGCGGAATCTGCCCGCCGAGCAGATCGTTGATCGCGGGCGCACCGCCCTTGTAGGGGATCGCGTCGAGATCAATCTTGGCGAGGCTCTTGAGCAGTTCGCCGGCCAGATGGGTCGAGGTGCCGTTGCCGGCATGGGCGAAGGACAGGCTGCCCGGCTTTGCCTTCGCCGCGGCGATGACGTCGCCGACCGATTTGAACGGCGAATCCGCGCGCACCAGCAGCACGTTCGGCGACGACGCCAGCAGCGAGATCGGTGAAAAATCCTTGAACGTGTCGTAGGGCAGCTTTGGATAAAGGAACGGATTGGTGGCGTGGCCGCTCGCCACCATGATCAGATTGTAACCGTCGGGCGCGGAGGTCGCGATCGCCTGCGAGGCGATCACCCCGCCGGCGCCGGGCCGGTTCTCGACCACGATCGATTGCGTCCAGGTCTTCGACACCGCTTCGGCGAGCGTGCGCGTCAGCACGTCGACGCCGCCGCCGGGCGGATATGGAACGAGAATGTGAATGGCCTTGGCCGGGAACGGCTGCGCGGACGCAAGGCCGGTCACAATCATGGCCGCTGCCGCAATGGCGGTCCGCCAGACCCATCCGGCCATCGACGCCTCCCGTCCCTTGATCGCTACCGTCCCTTTTTCGTTACGCCTGTATCGCACGTTGGTTCGGCGCTGCGATGGCCGAATTCCGCAGATCGCGTTGCGGCCGCGACATGTTGACAATCGCAGGCACCGCGTCAAGTTTCGTGCGGCAAGCGGCCACCAGCGTCGCGCGAGCAGGGAGAACAGGATGGCGGCCGCGGAACAAGCCTCGTCCAAAGATAAAGCCAAGGACAAGTCCCAGGATGCGGCGACCACCTGGCACGGCATCGTGCTGCAGACGCTGAAGCGGAACGAGATCAAGCTGGTGCCCTACGTGCCCGACCGGGTGCTGACCACGCTGATCAAGGACCTGCACGCCGATCCCTATTTCACGACGTTTCCGACCGCGCGCGAGGAAGAAGCGGTGGGCATCGTCTCCGGTGCCTGGATGGCGGGAACGCGCGGCGCGGTGCTGATGCAAACGTCGGGCTTTGCCACGCTCGCCAACGTGCTGGCCTCGCTCGCGGTGCCCTACCAGATCCCGCTGATCATGTTCGTCTCCGAGCGTGGCACGCTCGGCGAGTTCAATTACGGCCAGGCGCTGGTCTGCCGCACCATGCGCCCGGTGCTGGATTCGCTGGCGATGGAGCATCACACCATCACGCGGCTCGACGAGCTCGAATTCATCGTCGACCGCTCGATCAAGCAGGCCGTCACCACCCAGGCGCCGGTGGCGCTGATCCTCTCGCCGCTGCTGACCGGCGGCAAGACCTTCGACAAGTGAGATCAGCCATGACCAGCACCCACGCCCGCAACAGCAAGGTGATGAACCGCTTCGAGCTCACCCAGCGCCTCGTCGCCGGGCTCAAGGACGAAGCTGTGATCGGCGGCATCGGCAACACCAATTTCGACCTCTGGGCCGCCGGCCATCGCCCGCAGAATTTTTACATGCTGGGCAGCATGGGACTTGCGTTTCCGATCGCGCTCGGCGTCGCGCTGGCGCAGCCGAACCGGCGGGTGTTCGCGCTGGAAGGCGACGGCTCGCTGCTGATGCAGCTCGGCTGCCTCTCGACCATCGCGACGCTGGCGCCGAAGAATCTCACCATGGTGGTGATGGACAACGGCATCTACCAGATCACGGGCGCGCAGCCGACGCCGGCCGCCGGCCATACCGATATCGTCCAGGTCGCAATCGCCAGCGGTCTTGCCAACAGCTCCTGGGCCGCCGACGAGGACGATTTCGAGCGGCTGATCGAGCAGTCGAAACAGGCCTCCGCCCCGACCCTGATCGGCGTCCGCATCGACGACAAGCCCGGCACCGGTACGACCAGGCGAGATCCCGTGCAGATCCGCGAGCGGTTCATGAGCGGGATGGGGGTGAGGCAGTTGCTGTAGGCAATCGGCCCACAATCTCCACGTCATTGCGAGCGAAGCGAAGCAATCCATCCAGCCGCACACGTTGATGCATGGATTGCTTCGTCGCTTCGCTCCTCGCAATGACGGCGAGAGGCGACGAGAGCCTCTAGTTCAATTCATCCTCAACTCCGTGATGTGCCGCGGATCCGGCTTCAGTTCGCCGCGTTCGACGCGCTTCACGATGTCGGTCAACACGGCGTTGGCGTTGCACGCGATGCCGAGCTTCTCGCCTTCGCGGACCACGAGGCCGTTGAGGAATTCGATCTCGGTGCGGCGGCCCTTCTGCATGTCCTGGCCCATCGAGGGACGCTGCGCGGACGAGGTGCGCTTACTATCCTTGAAGCGCTGCTCGTCGCAGGCGCGCGTCGCGGCCTCGTCGCCCTCGCCGGCGCGGGCGATGGTCTCGGGCGGCAGATGCAGGATCTCCTCCAGCTGATAGCCCTGCGCCTGGCCGACGCGGATCGCCTCGCTGCCGAGCCGAGTCGAGAAGCGGCGCAGCGGTTCGCTTTGCAGCACCTCACCGCCCGGCAGCCCGGTGCAGGCCGACAGCCCGTTGCCCATCACGTTGGCGACCAGCTTCGACCAGCGCTCACCCCAGAGATTGGAGGTCACCTTGGCGCTGTCGGAGAAGCCGACCAGCCGGCACACCTCTTCGGCCCGCGCGGTGATCCGGCCGTGCACCTCGCCGGCGCGAAATACGGTGTGCGCCGCGCCGCCCTTGCCGGCGCCGCGGTGGATATGGCCCGGCTCCGGCAGATTGACGGTGATGCTGCTCGCGATGCAGCCGAGCGTCTTGCCCCAGCCGACGATGCCGGCGATGGTTTCCTCGTTCATGCAGTTTTGCAGCGAGACGACGTAGCCATCTGCCGCCAGATATTGCCGGATCAGCATGGTGGCCCAGGCGGTGTCGTAGGACTTCATGCAGACGAAGGCGATGTCGACCGGTTTTTCTTTTGCCAATTGCTGCGCGCCGGTGACATCAAGCGCGCGCACCGGCACCGAGAATTCCGCAACATCCATCGCGTGCGTGACGCGCAATCCGTGCTTACGCATGTGCTCGACATGCGCGGGCCAGGGATCGATGAAGGTGACGTCCTCTCCCGCCTGCACCATATGCGCACCGGCGTAGCCGCCGACCGCACCCGCGCCGACGATCGCGATCTTCCGAGCCATGTATCCATCCCCTGCTTTTGACCAAGGCCGACGCTTGCTGCGTCCGTCCGTTGCAATCCAGTCTAGGGGATCGGGCCGTCAGGCCAACCGCCCGCTTCATGAAAAAACGGGCCTGTGCCATGCCGGTATTCATGGGACCCACGAAAATCCCCGCGGGCGATGGGCCCGCGAGGATGATATTTCTCCACTTCCGTCATTGCGAGCGAAGCGAAGCAATCCACGCTTCAGCATATGGGGCGCGATGGATTGCTTCGTCGCTGTCGCTCCTCGCAATGACAGGAAATCGATGCGATCAGTCGATGATCTTGACGATCCTGCGGGTGCGCGGCTCCACGATCACGCGGCGATCGTTGACGACCGCGTAGCGATACTCGGTGTAGCGCGGCACCGGACGCAGCACGACCGTGCCGGGCAGCGGCTCGCCGACCACGACGCGTTCACGCACCACCACCGACGGCTCGCCGCGCGGGATCGAGGTGATCACCGCGTTCGGGATCTCGAGGCCGGCGCCGACCGCGGCACCCACCGTGCCGCCGACGATCTCGCCGACCGGCCCCGCGATTTCGCCGCCGGCCCGCGCGCCGTTCGCGGCGCCCGCCGCAGTCGTGGACTGCGCGAAGGCCGAACCGGACGCGAGCAGCGACGCTGCAGCGACAAGGGAAACAGCAAAACGCTTGTTCATGATTGTCCTCCTCCGAATTGATCGATGCCCCTCAACATCGCAAGCAACGAGAACGTTCCAGTTCCAATGCTGCAACCCGCGCAACTCAAGTTCCGCGCGCAATTCGCTTGATTCCAGCACGAATGAAAATGCTGTTCCGGACAATGTCCGAAGCAGCATTCATCCTGCGTTCAGATTCAGGGATAGTTCAGAACAGGAGCGCGCTGCGCGCCGTTCATTCCGGCGGTTTTTGATCGGCTCGCCGTCTTGGAGCTCGCCGTCT
>NZ_JAQOSR010000217.1:0-11932 GCF_046718885.1 Bradyrhizobium sp. UFLA01-814
CAACGCGGGCGTCGATGTCGGCCTTCTTGCCGGCGCCGTTGACGATCGTGGTGTTCTCCTTGTCGATCATCACCTTCTTGGCGCGACCGAGCATCTGCAGCGTGACGTTCTCGAGCTTGATGCCGAGGTCTTCCGAGATGGCCTGGCCGCCGGTCAGGATCGCGATGTCCTGCAGCATGGCCTTGCGGCGATCGCCGAAGCCCGGAGCCTTGACGGCCGCGACCTTCAGGCCGCCACGCAGGCGGTTGACGACGAGGGTGGCGAGGGCTTCGCCTTCGACGTCTTCGGCGACGATGACCAGCGGCTTGCCGGTCTGCACCACGGCCTCGAGCAGCGGCAGCAGCTCGTTCAGCGAGGAGAGCTTCTTCTCGTTGATCAGGATATAGGCGTCGTCCATCTCAACGCGCATCTTGTCGGCGTTGGTCACGAAGTAGGGCGAGATGTAGCCGCGGTCGAACTGCATGCCCTCGACGACGTCGAGTTCGGTCTCGAGCGACTTGGCTTCCTCGACCGTGATCACGCCCTCATTGCCGACCTTCTTCATGGCGTCGGAGAGGAACTTGCCGATCTCGGCATCGCCGTTGGCCGAAATGGTGCCGACCTGGGCGATCTCCTCGTTCGAGGTGACCTTCTTCGAGTTCTTCTGGAGGTCCGCAACGACGGCTTCGACCGCGAGGTCGATACCGCGCTTGAGGTCCATCGGGTTCATGCCGGCGGCGACCGACTTGGCGCCTTCCTTCACGATCGCAGCCGCGAGCACGGTCGCAGTGGTGGTGCCGTCGCCGGCCGCGTCAGCGGACTTGGAGGCGACTTCGCGCACCATCTGGGCGCCCATGTTCTCGAACTTGTCCTCGAGCTCGATCTCCTTGGCGACGGTGACGCCGTCCTTGGTGATGCGGGGAGCGCCGAACGACTTTTCGAGCACCACGTTGCGGCCCTTCGGACCGAGGGTGACCTTCACCGCGTTGGCGAGGATGTCGACGCCGCGCAGCATCTTGTCGCGCGCCTCGACGGAGAATTTGACTTCTTTAGCTGCCATCTGAATTTTTCCTTGAGAGATTTAACCTGGGAGGGAGGGAGGCGCTTAGGCCGCCTTCTTCTTGGAAGCGGGGACGTCGAGGACGCCCATGATGTCGCTTTCCTTCATGATCAGCAGGTCTTCGCCGTCGATCTTGACCTCGGTGCCCGACCACTTGCCGAACAGGACACGGTCGCCGACCTTGATGTCGATGGGGATCAGCTTGCCAGCTTCATCGCGGCCGCCCGGGCCAACAGCGATGACTTCGCCCTGCGAGGGCTTTTCCTTGGCACTGTCCGGAATGATGATGCCGCCAGCAGTCTTCTCTTCGGCGTCGATACGCTTGACCACGACGCGGTCGTGAAGCGGACGGAATTTCATGCAGTCCTCCTAAACATTTGTAGATGCTGTAGATTTTTGGAGAGTTAGCAGTCCAGTCCAGCGAGTGCCAGACTGGCTGCGCAGGAGATAGGCCAAGCCTTGGCGGCGGGCAAGTGCCTCTAGCAGAAAAATTGGCACTCGTAAGTGCCGCCTGCCAAAAGGATGCCGAGATCATTTCGGCATCCTTAATGCCCCCGGAAGGGGTCGCCCGGGGCTATTAGCAGATGCGGTAAGCTGCTGCCAACGCAAGAAATTTCAACAGCCTATTAAACATTTAGGCTTGAGATGGGTTAGTCGCGTGCGTCACATTTCTCTCATGTGAGCGCATCCATTGCCGGTGGTCCGGCGGGGGAGGTCGGCCACCACGTGAATGCGCTCCGTCACAGGAGGTTGGCATGGTCTCGCGAGTTGGTGGGGTTGTTTCCGACGATTTCCGGAAGCAGTTGCTGGGGTACGGGCTGACGACGGCGCAAATCCTCTATCGGATGCCGGATCACCCCTCGTTGCTGCAGACCTATGTCTGGCAGAACTACGACCTGTTTCCGAAATTTCCGGCGCTGCAGGATTTCCTCGCGTTCTGGCAGGCGAAGCTCGAAGGCCCGCTGTTTTCGGTGACGGTGGCGCATTCCAAGCTGGTCAAGCCGGCCGAGCTGCGTGCCGTCGACGGCGTGTTCCGGCTGCATTGAGCGGGCAAGGGGGCAAAAGCGCGGTGTGCGCCTTTGCTCGCCTCGCGGCGCGCGACTTGTGTTAGCCTTCGTCCGTCAGAAAAAGACGGGAGGCGAAACAATGGCCAAGAAGACGGCATCAAGATCGGCAGCCAAGACCGCGGTGAAGAAGAAATGGTCGGGGCTCGGCGCCGGCGCCAAAAAGACATCCGCGAAATCGTCCGCGCGCAAGACCATCAAGTCGAAAGGCCGCGTCTCGGCGGCCAAGAAGAGTGCGCCGAAAGCTGCAACCAAGGCCCGGCCGAAGCAGTGCGTCGCCATCAGCCATCACCGCGAAGAGGACTTCAAGGCCGACGGGCTGCGCGCCTACGCCAAGTACCGCGACCTCGGCATCGCCGCCGCCTCGCATGGTCTGGCGCAGGCGCATGTCATCCGGCTGCAGGGACCGTGCAATCCCGATGAAGTGTCGAAGCTGCACTTCCACGATATCGACTTCCAGATGGTCTATGTGCTCAAGGGCTGGGTGAAGACCTACATGGAAGGCGAGGGCGAGACGCTGATGCAGCAAGGCAGCGCCTGGACCCAGCCGCCGCGCATCCGGCACATGATCCTGGACTATTCCGACGACGTCGAACTGCTGGAGGTGATCCTGCCGGCCGAGTTCAAGACGGTGGAGTTGAAGGCGTAGGCTTTTCGCGGCCGTCATGGCCGGGCTTGACCCGGCCATCTATCCTGCTCCGAAAGATTCTCCTTGGTCGATGGATGCCCGGGTCAAGCCCGGGCATGACGATTTTCCAGGCCGTGTACCCATAAAACCGTCGGCGTGACTCTACGTCCGCTTTGCCCCGATAGCGACCAAGTTCGTGCGGCAACGCAAGATGTCGCGACGGGCCAGACCCAGACATTCAGGCAGCTTTATTTTCCGCGCGAAAACGTCACAAATCCATTCCGGTTCGGCATTTTCACCTTTTGCAGTGTCTGCGCATCCATGGTGTCGTTGTCTGCAATGATGCCGTTGAGGTTCAGGATATAAGCGACGACCGCATAAACTTCGTCATTGGTCAACGACTTCGATTCGTTATATGGCATCGCTCGCCGCACATAGTCGAAGACTGTTGTGGCATAGGGCCAGAAGCTTCCCACGGTTTTGACCGGAGGCTTGTCACCGGGAAGCGTTCCTTGTCCGCCCACGAGCTGATCGTTGGGCTTCCCGGCTCCTTTCTCGCCATGGCAGGCGGTGCATTTTGCCGCGTACACGGCTTCACCTTGCTTTGGGGTCCCGCTGCCAGGCGGCAAGCCGACGCCGTCTGGACCAATGCTGATGTCCCAAGAGGCAATTTCCTCCGGTGTTGCCGCCCGTCCGAAGTTTGGGCTTTCAGCCGCGAATGCGACGGCCGAAGCCATGGCAAGACCTGAGGCGGCGATGAGGAGAGGGTTACGCATAGACATGCTTCACCTCGCCTTTGTTGGAAACGGCCCAGGCCGTGATGGCGTTGGAGTGATAGATGGTTCGGTTGCCGCGCGCGGCGATCATCTTCTCTCGCGTCGGCTGGACGTAACCGGTCTCGTCGGTTGCGCGGCTTTGCAGGACCGCGGGTCCGCCGTTCCACCGCCACGGAATGCGGAAGCGTGTCAACGCCTTCGACAGCACGGGCGACTGCAACGCCGCCTTTGCCCAGCTTTTGCCGCCGTCGGCCGAGACCTCAACCTTGGTGACCTTGCCATAGCCCGACCAGGCAAGACCCGAGATTTCATAGAGGCCGGGCTCTTTCATAGTCAGCCCCGGTGAAGGCCGTGTGATCACAGACTTCCCTTCCTGAGGGAGCACAAACTGAAGGGATTTCCCGTCGGGCAAGGTGATCGTGTACTTCGATGTCTCATCCTTGGTCATCGTCGGCGCTTCGGTCAGCTTGATGCGCCGGAGCCATTTCACATTCATGTTGCCTTCGTATCCCGGCAGCAGGAGTCGCATCGGATAGCCGTTGGATGGCCTCACGCGCTCACCGTTCTGGTAGAGAGCAATCAATGCGTCATCCATCGCTTTCGCCAACGGTATGCTGCGGCTCATGCCGGCAGCATCTGCACCTTCGGCTAAAATCCATTTGGCCTTCGGATCGACGCCTGCTTCCTGCAACAGGATCGCGAGCCTTACGCCCGTCCACTCGGCGCAGGAGACAAGGCCGTGAATCGCCTGGACTCCAACCGCGGCGGCCTCCTTCTGGTACAGCAATTGGCCGTTACCACCACATTCGAGAAATGAGACGCGCGACTCGCGCGGATAGCGTTCTAGGCTTTCCAGCGTGAAGGTCAGCGGGCGCTTGACTAGGCCGTGGATTAACAGCCGGTGGGTATCCGGGTTAATGTCGGGAATGCCGCTATGAGAACGTTCAAAATGCACGCTATTGGGCGTGATCATGCCGTCGAGCAAATGGAGCGGTGTGCGGGCGGCACCTGTGCCGGTCGTGCCTGGCGCGGTGTTCCAAGTTCTGGCGACCTTTTCTTCGTATTTCGCTGGCTGGCCGTAGCCGACGAATCCGGATCCCGGCACCTTCATCCAGGGCTCAACCGGTAACGCGTCGGCGGCAGCTGGATTAGGCAGAGCGGAACTGGCAACGGCGGCCGCAGCCGCCGTACCCGCTGTCAAAAACATACGGCGATGAAGGAGGCCGTTCCCCGCCACGATGTCCAGATCGGACCCGTGAACGGTCGATCGATCAGCAGCCATCAAGTCCTCCTTTTTGACTTTGCCCCAGTTATCAACCCCGCTGTGCGAGCATTGTTCTTCAGCTACAGGTCGAAGCTCGCTTCCTTGGACATTGGGGTCGCCGCAAATTCCGCATCGCAGCGAAATGACGCGGCGGGCACACCGCACTATGTCCGAGTTGGGTCATTCACCTCGAATCGCATCGGGCGGAGCCGCCGGTCGATGTCCGCAATGCTCCGTTTGCGTCCACGCCGGCACTGCGCGGCAAACGGCGCTAGGGGCCAATAGCTGCCCACAATGTTAAGACGGCGGCGCGCACTTCGAAACGAACACCGGCACGTCCAGTCGAATCTTCCGTGCCAACGCGACGCGCTCGTTCCAACCGCAGGTAAAAAGGCGAAAACCCTCTGAGAAATCTGCTACACTCGGCCTATGAAAACCTTTTCAGATAAGGTCCGCGACATCGTGCGCAAGATCCCAAAGGGGAAGGCCATGACGTACAAAGCTGTCGCTGCTAAAGCCGGCAATCCGAAGGCTGCACGCGCGGTTGGTGCCATAATGCGCACGAATTACGACCCATCGATCCCCTGTCATCGCGTTATTGCAAGCGACGGCTCAATGCGCGGCTACGTGCGTCCGCGCCGTCGGCCGGCCCAACAATGATCCGCTTGACAGGGAGCTTCACCGCGTCAGCACCGCCCCGGATTGCGCGGAGCCTGTCATCGGGCGCGCGTTCGCGCGACCCGTTGGCTCCATCCGGGCTACCGCGACTACGGCTGCGTCAGCATCCCCACGATCGCGCCCATCAGGCAGGTCGTCAGCGTGCCTGAGACGATCGACTTCAGCCCGAGCGCGTTGATCTCGTCGCGCCGCTCGGGTGCCATGATGCCGAGGCCGCCGATCATGATGCCGAGGCTGGCGAAGTTGGCAAAGCCGCACATCGCGTAGAGCATGATCAGCCGCGAGCGCGGATCGAGCGCGTCGGGACCGAGCTTCGACAAATCGACATAGGCGATCAGCTCGTTCAGCACGGTCTTGGTGCCCATCAGGCTTCCCGCCGTGATCGCCTGCGGCCAGGGCAGGCCCATCAGCCAGCACACCGGCGCCATGACGTAACCAAGCAGCCGCTGCAGCGAAATCTTCGCGCCGCCGATCTCCGGGAGCAGGCCGATGATCGCGTTCGCCAGATACACCAGCGCAACCAGCACCAGCAGCATCGCGATGATGTTCATCAAGAGCTCGAGCCCGGCTGCCGTGCCCTTCACGATGGCGTCCATCGTCGACGACACCTGGATATCGGGATTGTCGAGCGATCCGCCGGTGCGCTTGTCCGACGTTTCCGGCACCATGATCAGGCTCACCAAAATTGCGGCCGGCGCGCCGAGCACCGAGGCGATGACGAAATGCGCGGCCGCATCCGGGATCAGCGGCGCGAGCAGCGTGGCGTACAGCACCAGCACGGTGCCGGCGATCCCGGCCATGCCGCCGGTCATCACCAGAAACAATTCGCTGCGGGTGAGCTGCGCCAGATAGGGGCGGATGAACAGCGGCGCTTCGACCATGCCGAGAAAGATATTGGCCGCGGTCGAGAGCCCCACCGCGCCGCCGACGCCGAGTGTGCGCTCGAGCAGCCAGGCCATGCCGCGCACGACAGGCGGCAGCACGCGCCAATAGAACAACAGCGTCGTCAGCACGCTCATGACCAGCACGATCGGCAGCGCCTGAAAGGCGAGGATGAAGTCCGAGCCGGGTGCCTTGGAATCGAATGGCGCCGGGCCGCCGCCGACATAGCCGAATACGAAGGCGGTGCCGGCGCGCGTCGCGGCCGCGATCGTGCCGACGGCGTCATTGATCGCGCCGAAAGCCTGCGTCACCAGCGGCACCTTGATCAGCACCAGCGCCGTGACGATCGTGACGACGAGCCCGATCGCCGCCTGGCGCAGCGACACCTTCAGGCGATTCTCGCTCAGCGCCCAGGCGATCAAGAGCAACGCCACCACGCCGAACGCCGATTGCAACTGCAGCATCACGCCCCCAAAAACCCTCGCGCGATTATGGGCAGGGGCTTCGCGCAGCGCAATGCTGTTGCGCGTTCAGCTCGTCGCCATTGACAAGTTGCAGGCGCTCGGCCACGCAATCATCCATGTCCTCCGCCACGCCGGCCGGCGTCCGCGATCTGCTCGGCCACAGACCGTTCCTGTTCTTCTTGTCGTCGCGCAGCCTGTCGCGCTTCTCCAGCCAGATCGGCGCGGTGGCGATCGGCTGGCAGATCTATGATCTGACCGGCAGCGCGTTCGACCTCGGTATGGTCGGACTGGTGCAGTTTCTGCCGACGGCGCTCTTGGTGTTCGTCGCCGGCCACGCCGCCGACCGCTTCGAGCGCAAGCGCGTGGTGCAAGCCTGCCAGATCGCGGAGGCGCTGACCGCATTGTTTCTCGCCGGAAGCACCTTTGCCGGCACCATCTCGGAGATCCAGATCTTCGTCGCGACCTTCGTGCTCGGGATCGCCGGCGCGTTCGAGAGCCCGGCGACCGCCGCGCTGTTGCCGCTGATCGCACCGCAAGGCTCGCTGCAGCGGGCGACCGCGATCTCGAGCGGCGCGGCGCAGGTCGCGACCATCACCGGACCCGCGCTCGGCGGCTTCGCCTATGCGCTGATGCCGAGCGCGCCCTATGCCGTGATGATGGTGTTCTGGCTGTTCGGCGCCCTCCTGACCGGCGGCATCGGCCGGCTGCAGCAGGCGCCGGTGAAGAACGGCGGGTCGTCGGACGACCTGTTTGCCGGCGTCACCTTCGTTCGCAGCAATCCGGCGATCCTCGGCACCATCTCGCTCGACCTGTTCGCGGTGCTGTTCGGCGGCGTCACCGCGCTGCTGCCGATCTATGCGCGCGACATCCTGCAAGCCGGCCCGCTCGGCCTCGGCATCCTGCGCGCCGCGCCCGCGGTCGGTGCGCTGCTCATGACGATGGTGCTGGCGCGGCACACCATCAACCGCCGCGTCGGCATGCGCATGTTCCAGGCGGTGATCGTGTTCGGCGTCGCGACGGTGGTGTTCGCGCTGTCGCACTGGATGTGGCTGTCGGCGCTGGCGCTCGCGGTGCTCGGCGCCGCCGACACGATCAGCGTCGTGATCCGCTTCTCGCTGGTGCAGCTTGCCACCCCCGACGAGATGCGCGGCCGCGTCGGCGCGGTGAACTTCCTGTTCATCAATGCGTCGAACCAGCTCGGCCAGTTCGAGAGCGGTGTCGCCGCGGCGCTGCTCGGCACCGTGCCGTCGGCCGTGCTCGGCGGCGTCGCCACCGTCGCGGTCGCGCTGCTCTGGATGAAGCTGTTCCCGACGCTGCGCGACGTCGAGAAGCTGGAGTAAGGAGCTTCCCTTACCTCGCCCCGCTTGCGGGGAGAGGTCGGATTGCGCAGCAATCCGGGTGAGGGGGACTCTCCGCGAGTTTGTCTCTCACCGTCCTTGTGGAGACTCCCCCTCATCCCGACCTTCTCCGCGCGCGCGGGGAGAAGGGGAAGATGAGCCCCGGGCAAGCTTCACAATTTCGGAATAATGGAAAAATACTGCTGATTTGCCCGACGTGTCAAGTTGCCGTGTCGAACGCCGCTAGCTGCCGGCTACTTTGCATGGGGTTGTTTTCGATATTTTGACAATGCGCCCCGGCGACGGCCGGCCGGGACAAGCCCGGCCGGCCGTCGTGATGGTCCTGCCGCAAGCAGGGGGAAGGAGATGATCAGCCCCGGCCCACGAACGGCATCTTGGTCGCCATCACAGTCATGAACAGCACGTTGGCGTCGAGCGGCAGGCCCGCCATGTAGGCCACCGCGTCGCCGACCGCCTTGGCGTCCATGCGCGGCTCGTGCTTGGTGGTGCCGTCCGGCTGCAGCACGCCGGGGCCGTTGACCATGCGGTCGGTCATCGGCGTCGCGGCATTGCCGATATCGACCTGGCCGACCGCGATGTCATACATGCGGCCGTCGAGGTTGGAGGCCTTGGTGAGGCCGGTGATGGCGTGCTTGGTCGAGGTGTAGGCGGCCGAGAACGGCCGCGGCGCGTGCGCCGAGATCGAGCCGTTGTTGATGATGCGGCCGCCGCGCGGCTTCTGGTCCTTCATGATGCGGAAGGCGTGCTGGGTGCACAGGAACGGCGCGGTCAGGTTGGTGTTGACCACCGCCTGCCACTGCTCGAGCGGCAGGTCCTCGAAGTTCACCGGCGGCGCGCCCATGCCGGCGTTGTTGAAGAGAACGTCGAGGCGGCCATAGGTCGCCTTCACCTTGTCGAACAGCGCGGCGATCGCGGCCGGGTTGGCCATGTCGGCCGACACGCACAGGCTCTTGCCGGCGGGGCCGAGCTTGGCGGTCTCTTCCAGCATCTCCATGCGGCGCCCGGCGAGCACCACGGTGTAGCCCTTGTCCATCAAAGCGAGCGACGCGGCGCGTCCGACGCCGGTGCCGGCGCCGGTCACGAGTGCGATCTTGCTGGTTGCCTCAGTCATCCGAGTTTCCTCTTACTTGGTTTTTGCTTCGGTTTCGTTCTTGTAGGGTGGGCGTGGAATGTTCTGGTGCGCCGCGCGGAGCGCCGCCGACCAGCGCGAGCGCAGGTCGTGGAAATAGGGCTCGCCGGCCTCGATGCGGTGATTGAGATCGGCCTCGCAGGCGTCGGTGCGCACCACCAGCACGTCGATCGGCAGGCCGACGCCGAGATTGGAGCGCATCGTCGAATCCATCGAGATCAGCCCCGTTTTGAGCGCCTCGTAGAGCTCGACGTCGTAATGCATGGCGCGGTCGAGCACCGGCTTGCCGTATTTGTGCTCGCCGATCTGCAGGTATGGCGTGTCGGTGGTGCATTCGATGAAGTTGCCGGCAGTGTAGACCATGAACAGGCGCATCCGCGAGCCCTTGATCTGGCCGCCGAACAGGAACGAGACGTCAAAGGAGATGTCCTCGGCGCGCAGGGCATCGCCCTCGGTGGCGTGCACCGAGCGGATGGCGCGGCCGATCCGCTGCGCCGCCTGGAACATGGTCGGGGCGTTCATCAGCGTCTCGAGCTCGCCGGTGTCCGGATTTTCCATGCCCTCGGTCAGGGTCGACAGCACCGACTGGCTGATCGCCAGATTCCCGGCGCTGGCGATCGCCATGATGCGCTCGCCGGGCTTTTCGAAGATGTGCAGCTTGCGGAAGGTCGAGACATTGTCGAGGCCGGCATTGGTGCGGGTATCGGCGATCATGACGAGCCCGTCGCGCACCAGAATTCCGCAGCAATAGGTCATTTCAAGTCCTCAGACGGCCCGAGTTTCTCGGCCGGAAACTAGTAGCCAATTTCGCGGATGCATCCAACCCCAATTCCCCGTGACGGGAGATGCCGTGGTCCGTCAAAGAGGGGCGGGACGACCGAGCGATGGCCGGGCGCCCGTTCCAGCCGTCCAGGTTGCGGGGCGCATCCCGGTCTCGCTCTGCGTTGCGCGCAGCCGGCAATGATCTTGGCCCTGCGTCGTTGCGAGGGGCGGGGTGTTGTGCTCGACTGCCTGCAACCGACGACAACAAGAAATTTCGGGAGGCGGGAATGTCGTTCAAACTGGCCGCGTGCATCGTGGCATTGGGTTTCGCGGCGCTCGCCGCGAGCCCTGCATCGGCGCAGAAGAAGGGCGGCACGCTGCGGCTCTATCACAACGACAATCCGCCCTCGACCTCGCTGCTCGAGGAATCCACCATCGCCTCGGTGATGCCGTTCGCGGCGGTCTTCAACAACCTCGTGGTGTTCGATCCGGCCAAGGTGCATGAGAGCATCGACACCGTGATCCCCGATCTCGCCGAGAGCTGGTCGTGGAACCCGACCAACACGAAGCTTACCTTCAAGCTGCGGCACGACGTGAAGTGGCATGATGGTCAGCTGTTCACGGCCAAGGACGTGCAGTGCACCTGGCGGATGCTGATCGGCAAGAGCGAGACCCAGGACTTCAAGCGCAACCCGCGCAAGGTCTGGTACTCGAAGCTCAAGGACGTCAGCATCAATGGCGAGGATGAGGCGACCTTCGAGCTGACCGAGCCGCAGCCCGGCCTGCTGGCGCTGCTCGCCAGCGCCTTCTCGGTGGTCTATCCCTGCCATGTGCCGCAGCAGGTGATGCGCACCAAACCGGTCGGCACCGGGCCGTTCAAGTTCGTCGAGTTCCGGCGCGGTGACTCCATTCGTCTGATCCGCAACCCCGATTACTTCAAGAAGGACCGGCCGTATCTCGACGAGATCACGGTGCGCTCGATCGACAGCCGCGCCACCCGCATGCTGGCGTTCGCGACCGGCGACTATGACATCACCTTTCCGTCCGACGTCAGCATTCCCCTGATGAAGGACGTCAAGGCGCGGGCGCCGAACGCGATCTGCGAGATGACGTCGACCAATCTGCAGATCAATCTTCTGGTCAACCGCGTCAATCCGCCGTTCGACAATCCGGAGATCCGCAAGGCGATGTCGCTGGCGCTGGATCGCAAGGCCTTCAACAGCATCCTGTTCGAAGGCACCGGACGGCTCGGCGGCGCGATGCAGGCCAAGCCCGAAGGAGAGTGGGGCATGCCGCCGGAGATCCTGTCGACGCTGATGGGATACGGCCCAGATGCCGAGAAGAACCTCGCCGAGGCGCAGGCGATCATGCAGAAGCTCGGCTACAGCGACGCCAAGCCGCTGTCGATCAAGATCCAGACCCGCAATCTGCCGACCTATCGCGACCCGGCGGTGATCCTCGCCGACCAGCTCAAGAAGATCTACATCATAGCCGAGCTCGACATTCTGGATACGCCGCGCTGGTACTCGCGGTTGCAGCGCAAGGACTACACCATCGGCCTCAATGTCACCGGCGTCAGCGTCGACGATCCCGACGGCAATCTGGTGGAGAACTATTCCTGCAACTCCGAGCGTAACTATACCCAGTACTGCAATGCCGAGGTCGACAAGCTGCTGGCGGCGCAGTCGCGCGAGGTCGACAAGGACAAGCGCCGCAAGATCGTGTTCGACATCGAGCGCCTCTTGGTCGACGACGCCGCGCGGCCGGTCATCCTGCACTCATCGGCCGGCAATTGCTGGCAGCCCTACGTGAAGAACTTCCATCCGCACGACAACAGCCAGTACAACAACTGTCTCTTATACACATCTGACGCTGCCGACGACCATGG
>NZ_JAQOSR010000218.1:0-11922 GCF_046718885.1 Bradyrhizobium sp. UFLA01-814
CGTCACGGTGTCGAGCCCGGCCGGGGCTGTGCCGCCGGCAGTATCCGTTCCTGTGGGACGGGTCTCGTCCAGCACCAAGGTGTCGGTCGGGCCGGTCACCGTGCCCGCGGTCGGACCGCTGTCCTGGATCGTGAACACACCGGTGCCGACGTCGAGCGGCGTCGTCACGCTATCACCATCGGCGTCCGTGATGGTCTGCACCACCTGCAGCAGATTGGCAGCCGACAGCGTCAGCGTCGCCGCATCGTCCGGATTGGTCGGATCGGAGTGCCAGATGTTGTTGAGCTGGGTGAAGGTCACGATCCCGGTCGTCTCATTGATCGTGATCGTGAAGTAGGTCGTGCCGTTCGCCGAGCCGGTGATCGTGTCGCCGACCTGGTTGAGCACGATCTGCGCACCCTGCCCGATGCCATCGCCGTCGCCGGCGGTCTTGTCGGTCGGATCGAGAGCGTACAGACCGGACGCCACGTTGGCACCGGTCAGCTTCAGCGTGTAGGTCGTCGACCCAGCACCATCGCTGCCGTAGCTGCCGGCGGTGAAGTTGTTGGAGAAGTCCGCCGTCACGGTGTCGAGCCCGGTCGGCGCCGTGCCGCCTGCGGTGTCGCTGCCAACCGGACGGGTCTCGTCCAGCACCAATGTGTCGGTCGGACCGGTCACCGTGCCGGCGGTCGGGCCGCTGTCCTGGATCGTGAACACGCCGGTGCCGACATCGAGCGGCGTCGTCACGCTGTCGCCATCCGCATCGGTGATGGTCTGCACCACCTGCAGCAGATTGGCAGCCGACAGGGTCAGCGTCGCAGAATCGTCCGGATTGGTCGGATCGGAGTGCCAGATGTTGTTGAGCTGGGTGAAGGTGACGATCCCGGTCGAGGGATCGATCGTGATCGTGAAGTAATTGGTGCCGCCAACCGAGCCGGTGATGGTGTTGCCGACCTGGTTCAGCAGAATCTGCGCGCCCTGGCCGATACCATCGCCGTCGGCGGTGGTCGTGTCGGTCGCATCGAGCGCAAAGAGGCCGGACGCCACGTTGGCGCCGGTGAGCTTCAGCGTGTAGGTCGTGTTGCCCGGACCGTCGCTGCCGTAGCTGCCGGCCGAGAAGTTGTTCGAGAAGTCTGCCGTCACGGTGTCGAGGCCGGTCGGCGCCGTCCCGCCGGCAGTATCCGTTCCTGTGGGACGGGTCTCGTCCAGAACCAACGTATCCGCCGCCGCGATCACGGCGCCCGCGGTCGGACCGCTATCCTGGATCGTGAACACACCGGTGCCGAGGTTGAGCGACGTCGTCACGCTGTCGCCGTCGGCGTCCGTGATGGTCTGCACGAGCTGCAGCAGTTCGGGGCGCGTCAGCGTCAGCGTCGCGGCGTCATCCGGGTTGGTCGGATCGGAGTGCCAGATGTTGTTGAGCTGGGTGAAGGTCACGATGCCGGTCGAGGGATCGATCGTGATCGTGAAGTAATCGGTGCCGCCGGCCGAGCCGGTGATCGTGTTGCCGACCTGGTTCAGCAGGATCTGCGCACCCTGCCCAATGCCATCGCCATCGCCGGTGGTCGTGTCGGTCGCATCAAGGGCGTACAGGCCGGAGGCCACGTTGGCGCCGGTGAGCTTCAGCGTGTAGGTCGAATTGCCCGGGCCATCGCTGCCATAGCTGCCGCCGGCGAAGCCGTTCGAGAAATCCGCCGTCACGGTGTCGAGGCCGGTCGGCGCCGTGCCGCCCGCGGTGTCGCTGCCGACAGGACGCGTCTCGTCGAGCACAAGCGTGTCCGTTGCGCCGGACAGCGTGCTCGCCGTCGGGCCGCTGTCCTGGATCGTGAACACACCGGTGCCGAGGTCGAGCGGCGTCGACACGTGGTCGCCGTCCGCATCGGTGATGGTCTGCACCACCTGCAGCAGGTTCGCGGCCGACAAGGTCAGCGTCGCGGCATCGTCCGGATTGGTCGGATCGGAATGCCAGATGTTGTTGAGCTGGGTGAACGTGACGATACCGGTCGTCTCGTCGATCGTGATCGTGAAGTAGTTGGTGCCGCCAGCCGATCCGGTGATGGTGTCACCGACCTGGTTGAGCACGATCTGCGTACCCTGCCCGATGCCATCGCCGTCGCCGGCGGTCTTGTCGGTCGGATCGAGAGCGTACAGGCCGGAGGCGACGTTCGCACCGGTCAGCTTCAGCGTGTAGGCCGTGTTGCCCGCGCCGTCGCTGCCATAATTGCCGCCGGTGAAGTTGTTGGAGAAGTCCGCCGTGACGCTGTCGAGGCCGGTCGGCGCGATGCCGCCCGCAGTGTCGCTGCCGACGGGCCGCGTCTCGTCCAGCACAAGGGTGTCGGTCGGGCCGGCCACCGTGCCCGCCGTCGGGCCGCTGTCCTGGATCGTGAAAACACTGGTGCCGACATCGAGCGGCGTCGTCACGCTGTCGCCGTCGGCATCGACGATGGTCTGCACCACCTGCAGCAGATTGGCGCTCGAGAGCGTCAGAGTCGCCGTGTCATCCGGATTGGTCGGATCGGCGTGCCAGATGTTGTTGAGCTGGGTGAACGTGACGATGCCGGTCGTCTCGTCGATCGTGATCGTGAAGTAGGTCGTGCCGTTCGCCGAACCGGTGATGGTGTCACCGACCTGGTTGAGCACGATCTGCGTACCCTGCCCGATACCATCGCCGTCACCGGCGGTCTTGTCGGTCGGATCGAGCGCATAGAGGCCGGAGGCGACGTTGGCGCCGGTGAGCTTCAGCGTGTAGGCCGTGTTGCCCGGGCCGTCGCTACCGTAGCTGCCGGCCGAGAAGTTGTTCGAGAAGTCCGCCGTGACGCTGTCGAGGCCGGTCGGCGTGGCGCCGCCCGCAGTGTCGGTGCCGACAGGACGGGTCTCGTCCAGCACCAACGTATCCGCCGCCGCGATCACCGTGCCGGCGCTCGGGCCGCTGTCCTGGATCGTGAACACGCCGGTGCCGACATCGAGCGGCGTCGTCACGCTGTCGCCGTCGGCATCGACGATGGTCTGCACCACCTGCAGCAGATTGGCGCCAGACAGCGTCAGCGTCGCCGCATCGTCCGGATTGGTTGGGTCGGAGTGCCAGATATTGTTGAGCTGGGTGAATGTCACGATGCCGGTCGAGGGATCGATCGTGATCGTGAAGTAATTGGTGCCGCCAGCCGAGCCGGTGATCGTATTGCCGACCTGGTTCAGCAGAATCTGCGCGCCCTGCCCGATGCCGTCGCCGTCGGCGGTGGTCGTATCGGTCGCATCAAGTGCGTACAGACCGGACGCCACATTCGCGCCGGCGAGGTTCAGCGTGTAGGTCGTGTGGCCCGGGCCGTCGCTGCCATAGCTGCCGGGCGTGAAGTTGTTGGAGAAGTCTGCCGTCACGGAATCAAGGCCGGTCGGCGCTGTGCCGCCCGCGGTGTCCGTGCCGACCGGCCGGGTCTCGTCGAGCACAAGCGTGTCAGTTGCACCGGTCACCGTGCCCGCCGTCGGGCCGCTGTCCTGGATCGTGAACACACGGGTGCCGACATCGAGCGGCGTCGACACGCTGTCGCCGTCCGCGTCGGTGATGGTCTGCACCACCTGCAGCAGGCTCGGGCTCGACAGCGTCAGCGTTGCCGGATCGTCCGGATTCTTCGGGTCAGAATGCCAGATGTTGTTCGACTGCGTGAACGTGACGATACCGGTCGACGGATCAATCGTGATGGTGAAATACGTCGTCCCGCCGGCCGAGCCGGTGATCGTGTTGCCGGACTGGTTGAGGACGATCTGCGCGCCCTGTCCGATGCCGTCGCCGTCAGCGGTGGTCGTGTCGGTCGGATCCAGCGCGTAGAGACCCGAGGCCACATTCGAGCCGGTGAGCTTCAGCGTGTAGGCGGTATGGCCGGGTCCGTCGCTGCCGTAGCTGCCGGACGTGAAGTCGTGGGAGAAGTCCGCCGTCACGCTGGCAAGCCCGCTCGGCGCAAAGCCGCCCGGCGTGTCGCTGCCGACCGGGCGCGACTCGTCCAGCACCAGCGTTTCCGCCGGCCCTTCCTTCTGGATCACCGTGCCGGCCGTCGGACCGCTGTCCTGAATTGTGAACACGCCGCCACCAAGGTTGATCGGCGTTGTCACGCTGTCGCCGTCCACGTCAGTGATGGTCTGCACCACCTGCAGCAGGCTGGCGCTGGAGAGGGTCAATGTCGCCGCGTCATCCGGGTTAGTCGGATCGGCATGCCAAATGTTGTTGACCTGGGTGAAGGTCACGATCCCGGTCGTCTCGTTGATCGTGATCGTGAAGTAGATCGTGCCGTTCGCCGAGCCGGTGATGGTGTCACCGGACTGGTTCAGCACGATCTGCGCACCTTGCCCGAAATGGGCCGGGTTGGTGTCGGTCGGATCAAGCGCATAGAGGCCCGACGCCACGTTCGTGCCGGTGAGATGCAGCGTGTAGGCAGTGCTGCCGGCACCGTCGGCGCCGTAGCTGCCGCCGGTGAAATTGTTGGAGAAGTCCGCCGTCACGCTGGCGAGGCCGGTCGGCGTCGTGCCGCCCGCGGTGTCGCTGCCGACAGGGCGCGTTTCGTCCAGCACCAGCGTGTCGGTCGCGCCGGTCACCGTGCCGGCCACCGGACCATCGTCAAGGATCGTCAGATGCGAGCCGACATCGACGCTCGCACTTGCCGACTGATTGTTGTTGTCAGTCACGGTGGCGGTCAGCGTGATCAGACCCGACGCCAGCGTGATCCCTTCATTGAAGTTGCCCGGTGTTGCCTCATGAACCGCGCGCAGATCGGTCAGCGTCACATGACCCGTGGCGTCAACCGAGACCGTGAGGACCAGATCGCCACTGATCGCCGTGCGCCCTTCCACGACGCCGGCCGCGTTGACCGTCAGCAGAACGTGCTGACCGGTCGCCGAATCGATCAGACCGGAATCTTCGTTCGGTGTCGTGACCGACAGCGCATAGGTCAGCGACTGCTGGCCGCCCGGTACCGTGACGTTGAACGACACCTGCACAGACGCGACCGTTGCCCCTGCGGGTCCGAGCCCCGAACCGGCGACACCATGGTTGGTGGCCGCGGTCAGGAAGCTCTCGTCGACAATCAGCGCCGACAGGGGATTGCCGGAAATGATCGGAGGCGGAGCAACGCCCAGCACGAAGCCGGTCGGCGGCGGCGGGGTCACGAGGTTCGGCAACTCTTCCTGCGGCGCCAACACGTTGGTCGGCACAGGAGCTAGCGGATCGATCGCGAACGGACTGAAATTCGCGCCGCTCGCCTGCGCGTTGCCGTTCGAGTTGCCGCCATTGTCGGCCGCCGGCAACACGGAGGCGTCCGTGCTGATCGGAAAAAGAGTCGCGAATTCCTGGACCGAGACCTCGCGCCCCGGCGCCATCTCGATCGTAACATTCTTCTGCCCATCCGCACGGGAGTCGAAGAACGGCTCAACCGTGACGGTCGACTGGTTGTCGAACAGGATGATCAGCTTTTCGCCGACGTGAACCAGCGTGATCTTTTCATTGGCGATCGACGAAAAGTCGACCTTCACCTTCTGGTCGTATCCAACATTGACGACCACTGCCTGATCGGTCAGCGGCTTGGTCAGCTTGTAAATTCGTACGGGAGCCGAATTGGTGGAATTGCCGGTGCCGGTTGCCTGAGCGACCTGAAACGAACCCTGCATTATCAACTCCGCAAAATGCGATTAGAGGAAAAATTGTAGAAAAATCTAGTTTTAGGCTATTGTTAACCCTCCCCGCGGTCAAGAAATGTATTTGGTTAATCAATGCTTTCCGTGGAAGTGTGGTAAAGATCGGACAGGTCGAAGCTGAAAGAACAACGGCTTAGCCGGATTAACTTGGCCGAAAGCAGTATTTCCCCGGCCCCGTTCGTCCTTCCCGGCGATTTGGAGCAGCAGTCGATGCGGGTGATTCTTCAGGCGTGTGCCGCGGTCTTGATTTGGGGCTGTTTCGGCGCGGCGGCCGCGCAGGCCCCCGCACAACCCGTCCCCCAGGAGACCACGGTCGAGCGCCAGGTTCGCGCCCTGGCCAACCGGGACACCCAGATCGGCCTCTACCTCAACGTGTTACCTGATTGCACGTCGGGGCCGCTGCCGACCATCCGCCTGGTCACTGCGCCGGCTGCCGGAAAGGTGGTGGTGAAGTCGGCGAAGGCGAAGGCCACCAATTACAAGGCCTGCCTGGCGCTCGAGGTGCCGGCCTATGTTGCCTTCTACAAGGCGCCGCCGGAATTCCTCGGCGATGACGCCCTGACCATCGAGGTCAAGTACCAGGGCGGCCGAACCGAAATTCAGAAGATCACCGTCAAGGTCAGCGGCCCGGGAGGCCAGCAAAAGATCTGACCGGGTGGCTCGAAAGCGGATGCCCTGGAAATGCTCGCGCAGACCGGCCGCCTTAGAGCGGCTCGCCCTCTGCTTCGTCCTGCTGCAGTGGCACCTCGCTCGGTGCGGAGGCCGGCTGGCTGAGCGAAGCTCTATCCTCGTGGCAATCGCTGATTCGGCGGGCGACCACCCGGTCGGTCCGCGGCGCCTGACCAACATTGGTCTTGTTGACCTCGGTATAGGCCTCGTCGCTGAGAACCGTGATGACGGTGCTGACCGGCCCGAGATAGTCGCAGCGGTTGGAGAAGACGTATTTGTTGTTGATCTTCTCCGGCCGCGAAGAGTGGCAACTTCCAACGGACGGAGATGCGAAGGTCGCCTTCATCGCCTGGGTCGGATCGACACAGCGCGTCATTTCGCGCTCGAGCAGCGTTTGCCGGACGTTCGAGGACGTGGCGATTTCCAGCGTCCGCACGAAGCGCCACATTCCTTTTCGGAAGGTCGGTCCGTTGAATCCCTCCTCCGCCACGGCGCTCGAGGCGGCGAGCACGAACACGGAAAGCGCGGTCACGACGCCAAGCGCGGATGCGAAGATCTTCGACGGGGCGAAGCCCTCACGCGATGTCATTTATTGAATCCCTAACCGGCCGATTGACGCGGATCGCGTGACTTCGCTTGAAGCACGTCCAACCTCACATCATTCAGGAGCATTTCGTGTTAAGACCCCGTAAATGCTTGGCCTTTGCTCGAAGCCCCCACGGGCTCTTGCACCAAACACGGTGAATGCCCGGTTGCTTCAGGCCGGGGCAGCTTCGGCGACAAAGGAAGCGCAGCGTCTGCGCCGTTGGGGACGAATGGACGCCTCGTCCGCCGCCACCCGCCGTCTGATTGCCAGCTAGTGCTGCAAAGCCGCTGCAGCGGACTTGTCAGTCTTGGCCTCTGACTTGGCCTCAATCTTGGCCGCGCTACCGTCGTCGCAGTCGCCGATCCTTGTCGCGACGACCGTGTCGGTCCGGGGATGCTCGCCGGTGCTGATCTCGTTCAGCTCGGTATAGGCCTCGTCGCTGCGCACGGTGATGACGGTGCTGACCGCCCCCATGTAATCGCAGCGGCGTCCGAACGTGTATTGATTACCGACCTTTTCGGGCTTGTCCGAGACGCAGCTTCCGATCGATCCCGAGGCAAAGGTCGCCTTCATGGCGTGGGTCGGGTCGACGCAGCGCGTCGTCTCCGCGTTGACCACCCGATACTTGAAGTTCTTGTTGGCGGTCCTGACCACATCGAGCGTTCGCACGAAGCGCCACAGACCTTTGCGGAAGCTCGGGCCAGAAAAGGCTTGATCGCCCTGAGCCGGCGCTGCCGCCGCTGCCCGACCGTTCGCCGGTTGAACTCGAGTCTCCGCATGAGCTGCCAGCGCAGGCAATGAGACAATCATCAGGGTCAGTAGCGAACGTACAATGCCACCACGGAAGTCCATTCCTACCCCCGATGTCCGTCCGAATGCGTTCGTGATGCGATCCGGTCAGCTCATTGAAGCAATCTCCGAAACACGACTCAATACATCACACCACTTGCAGGGCGAATTGTGGCCAGTAAAGATGCATTAACGCTACCGGGCAGCTTGCAGCCGAATTCAGACTTACTGCAGCAAACTTGCAACACCCGACACGCCATTCGCATTGACGCCGGCCGATCTCCCCGCACCGCACTGGGCAGAGGTTTGACCTCCGAAGTTTTTTTTGCTCATTTAGCGCGAGATATTTTCCTCAATTACTTAGCCTATCGCTGGACGAGGGGGCACAGATGCGTATTCGGTTTGGCTACACGGTCGCAGGCATTTTGGCCTTGGGCACAACGCTGTTCGGCAACTCCGGGCCGGCGGCAGCAGCGGACCTTGGCCTGGTCACAAAAGCACCGGTCGGCACCTGCACCGAGATCGTCTTCACTTGCGAGAACGGCCATCAATATCCGCTGTGCCCGCGCGCGGTGTCGGTCGAGGGCGAAGTGGTCACGGCCTCCCTGCTCACCGGCCGTGGCGGCATCCATGTGCGGCACGTTCCGATGGGCGTCGGCTATCGCTATGCGGGCCGCGGCGTCTGGCTGGACGGCTTCCGAGAAAACGCGCTGCTCAACTTCGGCAAGCGTCACCAGGTGGCGTGCACCATCGCGCATTCATGAGTGCGCGCGCTGCGTCGCTCCAATGGGCGTGACGCAGAGCACCTCAAGCAGCCGAACTCTCCTCACCCCTTGGTGCGGAGCACGGCGCGCGACGAGCGCGAGAACATATACGCCTTCGGATTGACGTAGACCGGGCAGCGGTCCTGCCACTGGTACAGCTGCCAATTCCATTTCCAGCAGCCCGATACGATCTGGGGCTCTTGCACGTAGTCCAGCCGGTACGGCGGATCGCCAAACGGATAGTAGTCGCCGCATCGCGCCGCCGTCGAAGACAGAACGACGATGGAAGCGGCGGCGGCAATGATCACGGAAAATGACTTGTTCATAACGCCCCTCGATCGAATGACGTGACGGCGCGAGAGTGCCAAATCCGCCGGTCGTTATCAAGGTGCCGCCTGCCTTGTGACCGGCTCGCCGACTGTTCTACACCGCGCGATTCTGCGTCGGCGCGCGGCCGCCGCCATCGGCGACCAGCACCGCGCCGGTCACGAAGGACGCCTCGTCGGAGGCCAGGAACAGGCAGCACGCGGCGATCTCGGCGGGCTCGGCCATCCGTCCCAGGGCAATGCGTCGTTCGACGCCGCGAATCTCGGCATCGACAGTGGTGTCGTTCTGGTCCGCCAGCAGCTGCATTTCATGGGCGCTCATCGGCGTGCGCACCCAGCCTGGCGCCACCGCATTGGCGCGGATGCCGTCGGCGCCGTGGGCATAGGCGAGCGAGCGCGTATAGGCGACGACGGCCGCCTTGCTGGCGGCGTAGCTTGCGCTGTCCGGGCTGGCATTGAACGCGGCAACCGAGGCGACGTTCACGATTGCGCCGCCGCGCTGCCGGAGCAGCGGCAGCGATGCCCGGCAGACCCGCATGGTCCCCGTGAGGTTGACATCGAGCGTCCTGGCCCAGACCTCGTCGGAGACGCTGGCGGGCTGATCCGGCACGATCAAGCCTGCGGCGTTGACCACGATGTCGAGCCACGCCCCGCAGGCGGCAACGGCGTTGGCGATGTCGTCCGGACGCGTGACGTCACCATGGATCGCCTGCCCTCCGCACGCTGCCGCTGCGGCCTGAAGCTCGGCGTCGCCGAGGCCGAACAGCACGACGCGCGCGCCGCTCAATGCCAGCAGTGAAGCCGTGGCCCGGCCGATCCCCGTGGCTGCGCCGGTCACCAGCGCGGTCTTTCCGTCCAGCCGCGGCATCAGAGCATGATCCGGAAAGGTGAAAACCGGTTCTCCGAAAAGATCATGCTCATCTAGAGTCCCCATTGTCGTTCGACGGCAAATCCGGTCTCCGGCAGCGTCGAGCCGCCGTCGACGACGATGGTCTGCCCGGTGACGTATTTCGCCTCGGAGGACGCGAGATAGAGCATCGCGCAGGCGATGTCGTCGGCGCTGCCCATGTGCCCCATCGGGATAAAGCGCTCGAGCTTCGCCTTGTTCTCCGGCGCGCTCATGGTGCCGCGGCCGGGCTTCTCGATGAAGCCGGCCTCGACGCCGTTGACCGTGATGCCATGGCGCGCGAGTTCGAAGGCGGCGCCGCGGATGAACGCGTTCACGCCGGCTTTCGCCGCCGAGTAGTGCGCGCCGCCGCCCATCGCGACACGCGCGGAAACCGAGGACGTCACGAGGATGCGCCCGAACCTGACGGCGCGCATGTGCGGAATCGCGGCCTGCGCGAGCCAGATGCTGGCGTTGAGGTTCAGCGCCAGCGTGTCCTCAAGCTTCGCTTCATCAAGCTCTTCAAGCGATGACCACGGACAGCCGCCGGCATTGTGCACGACGATATCGAGCCGGCCATATTGAGCAGCGACGCGATCGACCATCGCGCGCAAGCTACTGCGGTCCAGCCGGTCGAACGGGACGCAATGCGCCGCCCGTCCATCGGCCGTCAATTCGCGCGCCAACGCCTCGGCCACATCAAGCGTCCGGTTGGCGATCACCACGGTCGCGCCGGCCTGCGCGAGCCGTCCCACGATGGCCGCGCCGATCCCCCTGCCGCCGCCGGTGACGATGGCGATGCGGCCGTCAAGATTGAACGGAGGCGCCTGCATCAGATCGCTCCCGCGCCGCGCAGCAAGTCGATGAACCGCGCCAACACCGCCGTGTGTGTGTCGACGTCGCGCGCGGACGTCGCCGGACACATCAGCAGCATGGTGTGGAACGGGGTCACCAGAATGCCCTCGTTGATGTAGAACGCATGCAGCAGGGTCTCGAGATCAGGTTGCCGGCCGGCAATGACGTCGGCGCCGCTGCGTGGCGGCTGCGGCATGAACATGATCTCGGCGCGCGCGCCGATCTGCGTGACGTGCCAGGGCAGACCAGCCGCCGCGATCAGCCTGCGGGCTTCCTGCGCCAGCCAGGTCGCGGTTCCGATCATCCGCTCGTAATTCGCAGAGGTGAGCACCTTCTCCAGCACCGCGCGCATGGTCGCGACCGTCAGCGCGTTGCCGGCAAGCGTGCCGCCGAATCCAAGATGCGCCGACTGCCGTTCGCGCGGATTGACGTGGGGGACGATCTTCCAGAGCCGCTCCGCGATCTCGTGGCTGAGACCAAACACGCCGGCGGGGATGCCACCCGCGATCGCCTTGCCCGCGACGAAAATGTCGGGCTCGAGCCCATGGCTCTCCGTATAGCCGCCCGGTCCGCAGGACAGCGTGTGGGTCTCGTCGATGATGAGGACGGTGCCGGCGCGGCGGGTCAGGTCACGCAACGCCCGGTGAAAGCCAGGATCGACCGGGATCATGCCGAAATTCGTCATCAGTGGCTCGGTCAGCACGCAGGCGACGTCGCCATGCGCAAGCGCCGCCTCCAGCCCCGCGGCATCGTTGAATTCAACGACCCGGCTCACCGCATCATGATCGATGCCGTTGGGATGAATCATGTTCCGCAGGCCGACCCGGCCGTCGCGGATCTCGACATGCGCCTCCTCGACGCCGCCATGATAGCAGCCGGAGAACACCAGCACCTTGCGCCGGCCGGTGATCATGCGCGAGATGCGGATCGCCGCGCGGTTGGCATCGGTCGCTGACGTCGTCAGCGTCCAGTATTTCGGACCGAAGCGGCGGGACAGTTCGGCGCCGACCCAGATACTGTCTTCCGTCGGCAGCATCATGGTTGCGCCACGCTTGAGCTGAGCGAGCGCAGCCTCGGTCACCGCCTCGGGCGCGTGGCCGCACATGCCGCCGGTGTCGCCAAGGCAGAAATCGATGTAGTCGCGGCCGTCGATGTCCCTGATATGCGCGCCCTGCGCCTCCTCGGCATAGACGGGGAAGCCGCCGGCCCAGCGCCGCATCCAGTGCGACGGGCCGCCGTAAAGGTAGTGCTGCCTTCCCTCCTGCCAGGCCGCGGCCGATCGCGGGTGCAGCGCGCGAAAGCGCTCCTGCTCGGCATCGAGCAGTCGGTTCAGAACGCCCGTGCGTTCGGCGGTTGCAGCTGTCATAGCGCGATCCAGGCGGTCTTGAG
>NZ_JAQOSR010000219.1:0-11834 GCF_046718885.1 Bradyrhizobium sp. UFLA01-814
GAGCGAACACCCCTAGCGACACACCATCTGGCCATTGGCCGCGCCTTGACCTTGGTCAAGGGCCCGGACCGTAATAATACGGGCGCCGCGGCCCGAGTTGAGGGAGAAGCGGTTCGATCAGACGCGCGAGTAAACCGCGACGAACCTGCCGACCGTTGACATCGCGGGCTTCACCTCCGACCCGAGAAGGACAGGGATGCCGTCCAATGCCTGCGCGTTCGCAACAACGATGATCAGCGCCAGTTCTTTTGCATCGCATTCATTACGGTGTCTGCCTTGTGCGACTTGCAGTACTTGCCGATTACCTTGCCGTTTCGCTCGACGTAGCGAAAATCGACGACGGTCAAGTTCTTCGATGCGCTGAAATAGCCCGACATCCAGGAGCTGATCAGCGTTTGTCTTTCCTGGTCCGACTCCAGCAATTGCTTGCAGGTAATGAGGGACAGATCGACGACGACCTGCGCTTTGGCCACGACGCTCGTGGCGAGGAGTACAACGGTCGCAATTGCAGGAATCGATGGTTTCATTGTTATCTTCCAACCCTGTTTGATCACTGGCCGGCCGTAGAGCGCTCAAGGCCGGCCATCACGGTCTGAGTGGGATTGGTCGCGCACCACGCCTTCACGCTTGCGACATTTCGCGCATACGCGTTGAGATCGACAAAGACGTATCCCTTCTTTTGATTGAACCAGCCGCTCATCCAGGCAGAAAATATGGAAGAATCGCCCGGGGACATGGCGAGGTACTGCGAGCAAGTTATCCGCGCCATATCGACGCTAGTCTGCGCCTGCAGCGGGCCCGACAACGCCGCACCGGCAAGAGCAAGGCACACAGTGATTTTGTTCATTCGATTTCTCCCAAGCTCCGTGCACGGTGATTTCTATCCGGCGATCTGCGCCCTCACTGACAGACAAGGACCGGAGTCTTTGCTTGCGCCAGCACCTTGTTTGTCACACTGCCGATGAGAAGCTTGGAGAGCCCGCTGCGCCCGTGCGATGACATAACGATGAGATCGCAGCCCTTATCCCCGGCTGCTGCGATGATGGCTTGATGGGGTTGCCCGCTCTCGACTTGGCTTGTCTCGCAGGGAACGCCGGCCTCCCTGGCCGCGTGTGCGGCGCGATCCAGCGCGCTCGTGGCCTCTTCCTTGCGTATCTCGGCAAATCTCGCGAGCAGATCACGGTACCGCCCTCCTATTTCCGAGAGCGGCTCAACGACGAAGATGACCGATACTTTGGCTCCGACGGATTTCGCCAGCGCCAACCCCTGCTTCACCCCTTGCTCCGCCAGTTCCGACCCATCTGTCGGAATGAGAATGTGCCGGTACATGCCTTCACCTCCCGGTTATCTGGACGACGTATCGCCGCCCGCCAAATGCAAGCTGAACCTGAGCCTCGGGCCTGGCCTTGAGATAGATCAATCCATCGCTCAGCGCCGCACCCCGGACGCTGATCGTCGCTCGGCGGAGCCGCCTTCCACCTGCGGCCCATCTGAGGCAGGGCGAATCGAGCGCGAGTTCACCGCAGCGAAATCGTGAGTCCGCCCAGATTGGCGGCGAATTCCAATCCTGCTTTCGGTCCCTTGAGCATGAGCACAACGCCCTGTTCATTTCGCAGGCTCACCCCGCCTACGCCCCCAGCCCATGCGCCACCGGCTCCGACCAGCGTGTAGCTGCCGGCGAAATCGTTGACGTCCCTGATGCCTGAGGCGGTGCCTTCCAGCCAGGTCACCGACGCACCGGCAGTCACGCCGAGGCTGAAGCCGGACGCGATGAACCGATAGTGCCGCCCGCGGTAGGTCAACGTGCCGCTGCCGCCGCCGCCGCCCACGACGAGAGCCGCCTTCACGAACTTGACCTGAACGTGGCCCACGGCCTGCGCGAAGCATGGCGCGACCAACAGGACCATCGCCGCAAGCGCCAGTATGACGGAACGGATCATGGATCGCGTCACTGCGGCACCCTCCTCGCTCAGGGATTTGTCGGGTCCACTTTCTTCCAGGTGTGATCCGGATCGAAAACGATCATGCGCTTGGCGAGGAAATCAGTGCGTGGGCCGAGATCCTTTTGATAGACCGTGCCTGCATGGTTGACCAGGAAGGTCATGACGCCGGAATTGCCGTATTCGGCGGGATAGGCGACCAGCGCGAATCCACCGATCATCTTGCCCTTCACAACATAGTTCAGCGCGCCGCCCGGGGCGTCGGAGCCCTGTGCCTTCAGGATCCGATAGTAGTAGCCGTGATACGGCATGCTCTGCTCGCCGACCTTGTAGCCTTCCGCAGCGGCCTGGGCGGCCAGCTCGCCGAGCGGGCTTGGATCCTTGTCGTCGCGCCAGAACAACCCGTCCGTCTTGCCCGGCCTGCTGACGATGCGCTGCGCATAGGCGCCCACACCCTCGCCGCGATCCTTCTCTGCGTATTCGTTCTGTGCGTCGACATAGGCAAGACTGGTCTGGATCGCGGCCAGCTCATTGCGGCCGATCCTGCGGTAGAGGATTTCGCGCCGCCCCGCGGCCGCGTCGAAACTCCAGCCGTCCTTGTTGTTGACGATCGGGATCGGGAACGGGAAATCGTCCCTCCCCAGAATCAAGGTGGCTTTCTTGTTGTCGTCAGCCTTGATCGAATGCTTGGCGTCGTAGGCAGAAAGAAAGCTCTCTCGCGCATTGGCGTCGGCGACATCGTCGCCCGACTCGATGATATCGGCGGCATCGCGGCCCAGCACCTTCAGCATGGCCCGACTGGTGCCGGCTTTGACCGCGGTTGCCAAGGCAGACGCCGCGTCTTCCGGATTGGGGAAACCTTGCTGGGCGCGCGCAGGAGACAGCAGCAGAGCAAGTGCTGTTGCCGCGGCCACGCCGATGGAGGCAATACGATCCAGTCGCGAGTCCGAAGAGCCTGTCATCGTGATGCCTCCGACGGGGATGGAATCTTCGCGCCGGCGGCAAGCCAGTCGTTGTAGCTGCGGAACCTGAGTCCGAGCTTGTCGTAATAGACCCTGAGATAGCCGTCGGCGCCGCGCGTCACCGCCGCCGGCATGACCTGCTCGACCTCCTGCGCCATCACGCCGACATAGCTCTTGTCGCTACCGAGATAGCTGAAGCGATAATAGCCGAGGCCGTTGGCGAGATGTCCAAGCAACTCGATATCGTGCTTGAGCGCGATGTCGGAGCGTCGTCCACCGCCGCCGCCGCGGAAGCCGCCTCCGCCGCCGCCATGGAAGCCGCCCCCGCCCATTCCACCACCACCGCGGCCGGCAAAACTTGCGCCGCCGCCGCGCGGCATGCTGGCCATACTCGATCGCCCGCGCGCCGATGCCGCCGCAGCTGCCCGTCCGGACGATACGTTCATGGCGCCACCGCGACTGCCACCGCCACGATTCGCCGCAGCTGCGCGGTTACCGGCATTGCCGCGGTTGGCGGCCTTTGCGCGATCGCCGCCGCCCTTGGCCTTGTTGCCGGCACCGGCGCGGTCGCCGCCCTTGGCGCGATCGGCGGCAGCGGCACGGTCACCGCCTTTGCCGCGATCGCCCGCACGGTCTCCGCCGCGGTCGCCTCCACGGTCTCCGGCCCGATCTCCGGCGCGACCACCGCGGTCTCCTGCCCGGTCACCGGCGCGATCTGCGCCCGGGCGATCGCCGCCGGGCTTGAGAACCTGCTGACCATCGCGGCCGCGAAAATCCATCCGATCGCCGGCACCGGCCCGATTGGCGTTGCCGCCGAAGCGCTGCTGGACGTTGCTGTTGTTGTAGCGGACGCCCTGGCGATGCGCCGGATTGTGCTGCCAGCTGTTCCCGATATTATTGACCCTGTTGAAATTGTTCACATAGACGTTGCGATTGCCCCAGTTGAAGCCGCCGCCCCAATAATTACCCCAGCGTCCGATCGCCCATCCGGCGCCGAAGGCAAGACCTGCCGCGATCACCCCGGCGCCGATATAGGACGGATAGCCGAAATAATACGGCGGATAGTCTGCATAGGGCCACGCGCCATAAACCGTCGCGGGATCGTAATACGGCACATAGACCGTGTTCGGATCGGTCTGCTCGATGACGATGACCTGCTTGCTCTCCTGAGTCTGGACGCTGACCTTCTGCTGCTTGGTCGTCACCAGCTTGTTGTTGGCCTGCGCCTTGCTGCGCAGCCGCTGGATCGCATCCATGACGTCCGGCTGCTGCGCCAGCACGGCATCGCCCAGATTCTTCGTCCAATCGATCTTGTCGCTCATCATTGCGAGCACGTCGGCGGTGCTCGTGAGCGCCTTCACGCTGTCATCCCAGGCCTGCTTGTCGACCTCGGCCTTCAGCGCATCCCCTTTCAAGCTCTTGCGCTCCTTGAGCCAACGATCGGCCTGCACGACCTCGAGCGGATAGGTCGACGCCGCCAGCACGTTGGCGAGCAGCGAGTCCGGATAAAGCGCGATCGGCGCCACCAGGGCTTCCAGCTGTTCCGGCTTCAGGAGCTGATCGGCAGGCTGCGTTGTTGCCGCGGCCGGCTGGCTGGCCTGGGCCGGCGGCTTGTCAGCAGCCTGCGCGGTTGCGGCAACGGACGTCACCGACACCAGCACAACCGCAAGCAGAGTCTTGCCCCAACGGAACATCGCGACCTCCATCGACACCAACGGTCGACAGCATCGGCCGCAGTCCCGTCCCCTCCTTGATCAAGATCAAGGAAACTGCCCTTCCGTTCAGCTTTCGGCTCGGCTTTCGGCTTGGTGGCTTTCGACTTGGCTTTCGGCTTGGCCCGGCTGTCGTGACGCAAGGTGGATGCGGCGATCGTGAATCAGGTTCTCGAGCCGATGGGCCGCAACGTTCACCGCCGTGACGGCGCGCTCGGCCTTGTCGTCCTCCACCGGCTGGGCGCGCTGCGTTCGCAGCACCTTGTCGATTTCGCGCTCGATCTCTTCCAGCTCCGACTCACGCCCGGCCGCGCGGACCCGAGGCCCCAGAGCATAGAGCGTGTCGAGCGCCTCCTCGCGGCTCGGTGCCTCGATCGGTCGGAGGAATTTCCACGCTGCCGCAAGCACGGACGCAAGTCCGCCGGCGATCATCGGCGCTAGGAAGATCGCATTGCCCCACTGGTCGAGAAAACTCTCCCTGGTCCCCTCATAGACCGCCGCCGCCCCCGGATGCACGGGGATGTAGGCGCCTGCGTCGGTATCGGGCGTAGCGATCTGGGAGAGTGCCGGCAGCTCAGCAAGCAAATCCCGTCGCGCATTCATGATCGACTGCGTCAGGTCGCCGATCAGGTCATTCCCGAGCTTCTTCTGCGCTACCAGATAGAACGACGTCTGCAGCGTCGTCAGGTCGTCAGCAGGAACAGGCGGCGAGCCGCGCAAGGTCCCCTTCGGTACGTCGAAGCTTTCATAGGCGCGCTCCTTTTCGGCGATCGCTCCGGCGGACTCGATGGCGATCATCACCGGGCCGGCTCGCGTGGTGCGCGAGAAGACATTGCGCAGCAGCGAAAGATACTTTTCGGTCAAAGGCATGACGAGCAGGATCGCCCGGACTTCCTTGGCATCGAGGGCCCGGCGCGCGTCCGCGGGGGCGAGCGGTTTGAACGTCACGCCCGCGCGCGTCAGATCGTATTCGTCGGTCAGCACCTTGATCAGCTTCTGATTGGCCTCGGCGCCGATCACACCGATCGCGGCGCGCTTCAACTCCGCCACGTCCGATATCGCAGCGCCGGGCGGCGCGACCAGCAGGACGGTGGCGTGGGCCAACACGATGACGGCCTGGGCCTGCGAGAGATCGCCGACGTCTCCACGGACGACCGCGAGGTCGACCTTTCCGGACGCGAATGCCTTGGCGGACTCGAGCGGTCCCGGCGTCTGGACCAGGCTGAGCCGGACCGGCGCTTTCGACTGGGCGAACTTTCCTGCGATCGCCGAGACCAGCCTGCCGGCCTCGCCGTCCAGCGAGCCAACCGCGATCGTCAAGGTCGTCGGCTGCTCATACCATCGATACGCCAGCAAGCCGGCGCCTGCTGCCAGAAGGGCGATACCCAGCACCAGGACGATGCGGAATGACCTCGGCAACCTGCTCGGATCCATGGCCCGCTACCCAATCGGTCCGGCGTCAGCCGACAACGGTCCGGCGGTGCTGAGCCAGCGCGGGGAGCGGACGCTTCTAGATCTTGCAACGATGATAGTTGACCTCCATCCCCTCGATGCCCGGGAACTGGCGCGTAATGGTATCGTCGTCGACGGCCTTAAGGAAGAACTGCACATTCGATACCATGATTCCGGATGCGCAGCCGACGATGATGTTGATGGTCTGGCCGTCGTCCTTGCGCGATTTGATCTTGCAGTTCTCGAACTTGCTCCGGAGGCGATCGGGCTCGGCGATGAATCCGCCGCCATAGACGCCTGAGAAGTTCGTGAAGGTCAGCTGGTTCGCCCTGCCCTTGTGGGCGAACACTTTTCGGCATTGCTCGGCGCTCGTGGCCCAGGCGCCCGTGAGATCGAAGGCGTGCGCGTAACCCGGCAATCCGAAGATCATGCCCGTCACCACGATTGCGCGAAGCTTACAGTCCGGTTTCATATGCTGTCTCCCTGTTCGCGCCCGTCAGTGACCGCTTAACACCAGCGTCTTGATCGGCAGCAGCAGAGCCTGAATCCGAAGCAGCAAGGCATGAACGAGCGCAGTCGCGTCGACGGCGTGCAGGGCAAAGCCTTTCAACGCGCCGGTTTTCGGATCGTCAATCGCATCATGATTGCTGGTGTAGGCATTGACGATGCAACTGCTGCCCGGTGTCACGCCGTCAAGGCCGCCCTTGTAAAGCGGCTCCAGGAACACGAGGATCGAACCTGGCTGTTGCAGGTTCTGCGGGTCGATCAACAGCTCGCTGGCCCGAAACTGGCCGGCGGCGATGAAATCTTGCACGCTGGTGACGACCAGAGGAATGATCACCCAGGGTTTCGACATGCAGGTGGCTTCCGCGACCATGCCGGGCTTCATCACCTGGGCCTCGATCTGCCCGAATCCGGCCTGCAACCTGTCGCGGCCCGCTTCGTCCGGTATCAGGATTCCGGCCGGCCGCATGATCTGGGCGACGAGGTCCCCGGGGCGAACGAGGAATTGCTCGACGCGGCCATTGACGCCGGCACGGACGAAAGTCTTGTCGAGATCCACCTGCGCCTGCGCCCGCGCCGCCTCGGCGCTCGCCTTCTCGGCCGGCAACAGCGTGGAAACCCGCAACGCCGCCGATTCCCTGGCGGCGCTGGCGGCATCGACGCCGGACTGCCGCTGATCAACCAGCACCTGCAGCTTCTCGATGTCGCGTTGCGGCACAATGCCGGGATTGCGGCGCTGCAACTCGCTCTTCACCTCCAGCTCGTCCTTGGCTTGCTGCAAGGAGGCTTTCGCCTCCCCGATCTGAGCGTCCGCCTTGACGACGTCGGCCTGCGCCGCGATCAACGACGCATCGACCTCGGCGATCTTTCGCTTGGCGGTCTCGAGCGCCGCCTCCTGCTTCGAACTGTCGAGTCGGAACAGAACGTCACCCTTCTTCACCGGCGCGGTGAAGTCGACATTGACCTCGACGACACGGCCGGAGCCTTCCGGCAGGATCGGCACGGTCCTGAAGTAGATCGCCGCCGAGGTTGTCGAGGGATGAAAGTAGAAGATCATCGTGATCAGCGAGATCGTGAGCATCAGGCAGCCGGTGATCCCCCATCTCAGTTCATACCAGACGGAGAAGAACGTGATCTCCTTGCCGAACCGCTTGCCTTGCCGATAGCGGCGGTAGAGGTAATCCGGCAGGATCGTCACCAGCGAGCAGATCATCAGCTCAAGCATGGTTGTGCACCTCCTGCTTCGCGGGCGTCCGGACGTCGGGACTGCCGCCAGGTACGGATTCGGCTTCCGGTTCGGCAGCACCCGGCGTGGCGTCTGCTATGCGCTCGACGGAATCGGCGATGCTGCGCATCGGCGTGCCGAAATCCGGCAGGTCGATGAGTGCCAGCAACAGGCCGGCGACCCAGAAGATATGCATGTGGGTGAAAAGCGATATCAGGCCGAGGACGGCGACGATCTCAAACTGAAGTTTCTGGCTCTTGTGCGCCATGCGCTCCGGCAGGCTGTGCAGCTTCCAGTACAGAGTGCCAACCCACAAGACGGTGGCTACGAGGAAAATGCCCATCACCACCATCAGGGTGTCCGACCCGTCGGCGCCGGGAATGAAAAACGGCAGATGATGGGGGGCCGCCGGATGCATCTGTTCGCTCAAGCCAAGTCTCCCGGTCGCAATAACACCGCAAGCGAATCTTGATCGACACTGCTGACGATCCTATCGCGCTTGCTTGATCTGGATCAAGGAAGCCGGTCGGCTCATCCCTACCGTTCCGGGGGCAAGGTGGAAGATCGGGCTTAGGAGTCCCCAGCCATGCGAGACAAGATCGATGACCTGATCCCCAAGGCACACGAGATCCAGAAGCAGGCCGCGCTGAAGGAAGCGGAGAAAGCCGAGGAGGATGCCAAGCGTGCGGCCGCTATCGAAGCCGAGAAGCGCGCGTTGATCGAGCGGCTGAGCAAGCCCTCCGGGCTCAGCGAGGACGAGAAGGTCAAACTGGCGTCGACGGTGATTCAGCGGGCGGTGCGCAACGGGTTGAGCGAAGTGCAGGTCTATCGCTTCCCCAATACGCTGTGCACCGACAAGGGGCGAGCCATCAATCAGATGGAGGCCGGCTGGGAGAAGACGCTGACGGGTATCCCTAAGGAAATATACCAGCTTTGGGCTGACTACTTGCAGCCGCGCGGCTACCGCATCCGCTATCAGATCGTCGATTACCCCGGCGGCATGCCCGGCGACATCGGAATCGTCATTTCCTGGGGCGACTAGTTGAAACGATGGACGGATATCCATGGCGAACGCCAAGCCCGCTGGAAAGATGAAGCGCAAGGACTATGAGGAAGAACTGCACAAGCTGCAGATCCAGCTCTGCCATCTCCAGGAATGGGTGAAGGCGAACAATCTCAGGGTCATCATCCTGTTCGAAGGACGCGATGCGGCCGGCAAGGGCGGAACGATCAAGGCCTTGACCGAGAAGGTCAGCCCGCGCGTGTTTCGCGTGGTCGCCCTGCCCGCGCCCTCGGATCGCGAGAAGTCCCAGCTCTTCATCCAGCGCTACATGCAGCAGTTTCCGGCGGCCGGCGAGATCGTGATCTTCGATCGCAGCTGGTACAATCGCGCAGGCGTCGAATATGTGATGGGGTTCTGCACGCCGGCGGAGCACAAACGATTCCTCTCGCTCTGCCCGCAGATGGAGCAATACATCATCGAGGGCGGCATCATCCTGATCAAGCTGTGGCTCGAGGTCGGGATGGATGAGCAGGAGCGCCGCTTCAGGGCCCGGATCGACGATCCGCTGCGGCAGTGGAAGCTGAGCCCGATGGACACGGAATCCTTCCGCCGGTGGTATGATTACTCCCGTGCGCGCGACCTGATGTTCAAGGCGACGAGCTCGGAGCACGCGCCCTGGAACGTCATCCGTTCCGACGACAAGCGGCGGGCGCGGTTGAACTGCATCTCATTCCTGCTGAAGACAATTCCTCACGGACGGGTCAAGCGCGACAAGGTCAAGCTTCCCAAGCGCTCCAATAAGGGGCGCTACAACGATCAGGCCGGACTGCGCGGAATGAAGTTCGTCGAGGAACGTTACTAGAGGTCCAGGCCGCGCCGGGCGCGGCCTGGATCACTCCAGACCTATTTCAAGCGGATGGAAACCCCGCCCACGGCGGCCGATACCTCGGCGCCGACCTTCGGGCCGCTGAGCTGCAGGATCACACCATTGGCGTTCTGGAGCTGCACGCCTCCGGCGCCCGCGGCGATCGCCCCACCGGCGCCTGCCGCGCTGTAGGAGCCTTCGATCGAGGCAGGCCCTCTGAGATTGAGGGCGCGCCCGACAAGCTTGGTGGTCGAAGCGCCGATCGTGAATCCGACGCTCATGCCCGACACCGTGAACGGATAGTGCTTGCCGCGCAGGGTCAATACGCCCTCGCCGCCTCCGACACCAACGATGAATCCACCCTTGGTGAAGATGACGGCGACCGAGCCGGTTTCAGCCAGCGACGGCGTGCTGAAGCCGGCCAATCCAACCGCCAGCGTAGCAAGAATTCCGATCAAACTCACTTTCCTCATGGTGTCCCTCCGGAAACCGGTTGCGTTACGACTTGTTGCGCAAGACTCATCGCCGCAAGAATGCGATGACGCCTTGCGGGCTCTCCTTCGTCTATGATGCAGCCTTGAACTTCGGCGCGGCCGCTCGCGGCTTGCCCATCCTGGCCAGCGCCTCGGTCGTCACGAGCTTCAGGCCCTCGGCCGCGTCGTAGCCATGGATCTCCTTCACATCCAGCTTGCGCATGAAATCGATGGTCTCCTGCGTGATGACCTGGCCAGGGACCATGATCGGGAAGCCCGGCGGATAGGGAATCACGAAGTTGGCGGAGACGAGATCGGGCCCGTTCTTCAGGCGCCTGTCGATCTCGGGATCGTTCAGTCGAATATATTCGCATCCTGCGGCATCATAGGCCGAATAGAACCCGCCGCGGATGTCGCCCTCATTCGTCTTCGTGCCGGCATCGCCGCGATAGGCGTCGTGGAAATGCGAGAAGTTCGGCAGATCGGGTACATCCTTCATCAGGCTGTTGACCCGCATGTCGAAGTCGACCCTGGCGTTCGCGCCGCCCTTGGTCAGGCCGCGATCGATTTCACCGGAGATTTCGGCCAGCACCCGGACGAGATGTGCGACGTCGCTCCGCGTATTGTTGATGTTGGACTGGATCAGGACCGAGTTGCGCGAGGTCTTGTTGACCTGGATGTTGTAACGGCTGGCGAGCAGCCCCTTGAACGACGTTCCGTCGTACCCGGCGGTGCCGCAGACCAGCGTCATGCGGGTCGGATCGAGGCAGAACTCGTCGTCGTTCAGGCTCTTCAGGGCGCTCGCCCAGTTGGTCCCGGCCGCCAGATAGTCGGTGAATCCGCTCTGGCGGTATTGCTTCGGCACCATGGCATCCGCGCCGAGAACGCGGAAGTACCTCGAAATCAACGGATTGGTGTTGACCGCGTTGCGGATGGCGAACGCGATCTCCATGGCATTGGCCACCAAACCATACCCCTCGAGCTCCATCTGCCGGCGCGAGACGTCGAGGCTCGCGATCAGCTGCTGGTTCGGGCTGGTCGAGGCGTGCGTGAATACGGCCTCCTTGAACTGCGCTTCGACGGTGTGGAATTCGATGTCCTTGACCGCCAGCATCGAGCCCTGGCGGATCGCCGACATCGACTTGTGGGTCGAGTTGGTCTGGTAGACGCGCAACCGGATCTGGCGCGGATCGGGGATCAGCCTGGTCTTGAGCAGAACCTCGTCGGAAGGATTCTTGCCGAGCTCGGCCTGCTGTTTCTCATAGGCGGCGACCGACTTGGGATCGCGCATCCAGGCTTCGATCTCGTTCGCCGCGCCCATCGCGGTTCGCCGCCTCAGGAACGGTGAAAACCGCGCGAATCCGAACCAGGCCTCGTCCCAGAGGAAGATCAGGTCAGGCTTGATCGCGAGGCATTCCTCCATCACCCGCCGCGTGTTGTAGATGTGGCCGTCGAAGGTGCAATTGGTCAGGTCGATCATCTTGACCCGGTCGAGCCGGCCGTCGGCCTTCGCGTTCAGAAGCGCCTGCTTGATCGTCTGTAACGGCACCGCGCCATACATCGAGTATTCCGTCATCGGGAATGCCTCGACGTAGAGCGGCTGCGCGCCGGCCAGCACCATGCCGTAATGGTGCGACTTGTGGCAGTTGCGGTCGACGATTGCGATGTCGCCGGGACCCAGCAGCGCCTGCACGGCCA